>CAJUGZ010000028.1 GCA_910585855.1 uncultured Lachnospiraceae bacterium
GCGCCCCGGTCTGTCTGGTTGGATGAATGGAAAGGCAGAAGTCTTAGAACTTCTTACTTTTTGGAAACCAGAACAGCAGGCTGCCCATGGTTTTCCAATCTGGCGTCCCCCTCCCACAAAAAAACAAGGCATCCATCCCCAAAAATGAATACCCTGTCAATTCCACCCTATTTATCTTTTCCAAACTTATCTTTTAAATTTTCCTTTACTTCTTCAAAAATTCCTTTTTTCCCAGTCTTTCCGCTGCCCTCTGCCTTATCCCGGCTAATCCCCTGCATCGCATCATCAAACCAACGAAGAGCCGCCTTTTGTTCTTCATTTAAATGCTCTGGAACTTGCACAACCAAAGTAACATAGTGATCCCCTCTTGTATTCTTATTCCGCAAAGAAGGCACACCCTTGCCCTTTAACCGCACCTTCGTATCGGTCTGCGTTCCAGCCTTTACATCATATTCCACATCTCCATCCACTGTCTTAATCCGAATCGACCCGCCTAAAGCAGCCGTTACAAATGAAATCGGCACAGTAGAGAAAATATTATAATCCTGCCTCTGGAAAATCGGATGACGGGAAACCATTACTTCCACTAAAAGATCGCCCCGTTCTCCGCCATTGCTGCCCGGTTCTCCTTTATCCCGAATCCGAATACTCTGCCCGTCATCAATTCCTGCAGGAACTCGAACCGCAATCTTTTTCCGACTGCTGATATAACCAGAACCATAGCAATCTGGACATTTCTCCTTTACAATCTTTCCCGTTCCGCCACACTCTGGACAAGTCTGCACATTCCGCACCATTCCAAACAGTGACTGCTGCGAATAAACCACCTGCCCCTTTCCGTTGCACTTTGGACAAGTCTGTGGTGTTGTCCCGGGCTTTGCCCCAGTTCCATGACATTTTACACACTCATCTTTTAAAGTCAGTTCAATCTCCTTATCTACTCCAAAAACTGCTTCCTCAAAAGTAATCCGCACACTGGTACGAAGATTTGCCCCCTTCATAGGTCCGTTTCCAGAACGTCGGCTTCTGCCGCCTCCACCAAAAAAGTCCCCAAATATATCCCCAAATATATCGCTCATATCCATACCGCTAAAATCAAATCCACCGGCTCCATTCCCTGCAGCTCCGTCAAATGCCGCATGACCAAACTGATCATACTGAGAACGTTTCTGTGGATCACTTAATACGGCATAAGCTTCCGAAGCTTCCTTAAATTTCGCCTCTGCTTCCTTATCACCGGGATTAGTATCAGGATGATATTTTTTTGCAAGCTGGCGATAAGCCTTCTTCAAGGCAGCTTCATCCGCATTTTTAGGCACACCAAGTACCTCATAGTAATCTCTTTTCTCTGCCATAACTTTCTCCTCTATCTCATTCTAAGTATAAGCACAGGCACGTTCTCCAATCTGCCGGTGCAAGCTCTTCTTCCCCACAAAAACTGTCACAAATCCATTAAAAAACAATCGATTTGTGCCAGTTTTTCTATCCTCTATAAGCAAATACTTGTAAAAAACTAATCTTAAACTTCTCTGTAATCTCCGTCTACCACATCATCACCAGCAGAAGAACTTCCGCCTGCAGCACCTCCCATATCCGGTCCAGCCTGCCCCTGAGCGCCCTGCATATTTTCATACATTTTTGTAAATACGCTCTGTGCACTTGTCATCAATTTTTCCCGAGCAGCTTTCATCGCATCCACTTCTGAATCTGACATATTTTCTGGATTGGATTTTTCTACCAATTCCTTTAATGCTGCCAAATCTGCTTCCACAGCAGCCCGATCCTCAGCAGATACCTTATCTCCAACTTCATCTAATGCCTTCTGAGTCTGGAATACCATAGAATCTGCATCATTTCTAGTATCAATTGCTTCCTTACGCTTCTTATCCTGTGCTTCATACTCTGCTGCTTCTTTTACTGCCTTTTCAATATCGGCATCCGACATATTTGATCCAGAAGTAATCGTAATATGCTGTTCTTTTCCAGTTCCTAAATCTTTTGCGGATACATTTACAATTCCATTTGCATCAATATCAAAGGTAACTTCAATCTGAGGCACACCACGTCTTGCAGGAGGAATCCCATCCAAACGGAACTGTCCAAGACTCTTATTATCTCTTGCAAACTGTCTTTCTCCCTGTACAATATTGATATCTACTGCAGTCTGATTATCAGCAGCAGTAGAGAAAATCTGACTCTTTCTTGCAGGAATGGTTGTATTTCTTTCAATCAGCCGGGTAGCTACTCCGCCCATTGTTTCAATCGATAGAGAAAGAGGTGTAACATCCAGCAAAAGTACTTCCCCTGCTCCGGCATCTCCTGCCAACTTTCCGCCCTGTATAGAAGCTCCAACTGCCACACATTCATCAGGATTCAAAGACTTATTCGGCTCTTTTCCAGTCAACTGTTTTACTTTATCCTGTACAGCCGGAATACGTGTAGAACCACCAACCAGCAATACTTTACTAATTTCGCCTACTGTCAGTCCTGCATCTCTTAATGCATTCTGAACCGGAACAGCCGTTCTTTCTACCAAATCATGTGTCAATTCGTCAAACTTTGCTCTGGTCAGATTCATATCAAAATGCTTTGGTCCTTCTGCAGTTGCCGTAATAAACGGAAGATTAATATTTGTTGTTGTTGCAGAAGACAGCTCTTTCTTTGCCTTTTCTGCCGCTTCCTTTAATCTTTGCAGTGCCATCTTATCCCCAGACAGATCCACGCCTTCCTGCTTTTTAAATTCAGCAATCATCCAGTCTATAATCTTATTATCAAAATCATCTCCGCCCAGCCGGGTATCTCCATTGGTAGACAATACCTCAATAACTCCATCTCCAATATCAATAATAGACACATCAAATGTACCGCCGCCCAAGTCATATACCATAATCTTCTGCTCTGTTTCATTATCCAGTCCATATGCCAATGCAGCAGCCGTAGGCTCATTGATAATACGTTTTACATCCAAACCAGCAATCTTTCCTGCATCCTTTGTTGCCTGACGCTGTGCATCATTAAAATATGCAGGAACAGTAATAACCGCCTCCGTCACTTTATCTCCTAAATAATTCTCTGCATCTGCCTTTAGCTTCTGAAGAATCATAGCAGAAATCTCCTGAGGAGAATATCTCTTATCATCAATCGCTACTTTATAATCACTTCCCATATGTCTTTTAATCGAAGCAATCGTCTTTTCTGCATTGGTTACTGCCTGACGCTTTGCAGGTTCTCCTACTAATCGTTCTCCTGTCTTTGCAAATGCAACAATCGACGGCGTTGTTCTTGCACCTTCTGTATTTGCAATTACTACTGGCTTTCCACCTTCCATTACTGCCACACAGCTATTTGTTGTACCTAAATCAATACCAATAATCTTTCCCATGATAATTTCCTCCTAAAATCTAACCAATCTATTTTCTTTAACAATTCACTACTTTTACCATGCTATGCCGCACCACACTGTCACGGTACAGATAGCCCTTCTGAAATTCTTCAGAAATAATATTTTCACCCAATTCTTCATCTTCTCCCCGCATCACTGCGTTATGAAAATCCGGGTTAAATTCTTTTCCAACCGCCTCAATCGGCGTAACCCCTATATCCTCTAATGTCTTTACAAATTGCTTATAAATTTTTTCCATTCCTTCGGCAAACGGTGTTTCCTTTTCTTCCTCCGAAATGCTTGCCAGCCCCCGTTCAAAGTTATCCAAAACCGGAAGTATCTTTTCAATAATATCCTTTGCTCCAATTTCATACATCTGTGATTTTTCTTTTTCAGTACGCTTTCTGAAATTATCGAACTCTGCCAACGTCCGTTTATATTTATCCGTCAGCTCTTCGATTTCCAAATCTTTTTTATCCTTTTTTTCCTTTTTTCTCCCAAAGAAGCCCTTTTTCTCTTTCACTTCACCGACTTCCTTTTCTCCTTCCAAGGCTTCCTCTTCCTCCAAAGCCTCATCCAATCTTTCTTCTTTGTCACTGTCATCCAAATCTGTTTCTATTTCCGTTTCCATCTGTTCTTCTAGATTACTCACTTCCTGACCTTCTGTTTCTGGATTTTCTATCTTTTGCTCTTTTATTTCCTGTTCTCTATTTTCCTGCTCTGCCAAATCGCTTCCACCTTTCTGTCGTTCTATTTATTTTCAACGCTAAGATTTTTTATAAATCATATCCAATTCTGCCTTTAACGTCTTTAAAGTATTCATAACCTTTTCATAATCCATTCGTTTTGGTCCAATAATACCGATTGTTCCCTTTACTCCTTCTTCCAACTCATAAGTCGCTGTCACCACACTGCAGTCTTTCATGGTCTGTATCGGAGTTTCCTTTCCAATATAAACCTGTATGCCATAGTCATTTTCCGCTGCAGTCTGGTTTACCAAATCAGATAAAGCCTCTTTCTCTTCAAAAGTAGTCAGCAATTCCTGTGCCCTTTTCTGCCCGCTTAACTCAGGATACTTAAAAATATTGGTAGCTCCGCTGGTATAAATCTCTAAATCATCCACCATAATTGCCTCTGCAACTGCATCAATCACACTGCCCACAATACTTCGATATACCCCTGCCTGCTCTTTTAATTTAGAAATTACAGCCAAATTAATCTCATTTAAAGTCAATCCGTTCAGACTGGTATTACACAACATATTTAATTCTAACAGCGTTTCATTGTCAATTTCTTCTTCCACATTGATGATCGTATTCTTTACAATATTTCCGTCAATCACAACCACTGCTAATAACTTCTCTTCATCCACTTTAGAAAGCTGAATAAACTTTACTTTATTCCTATTATATTTTGGTGCTGTTATCATCGTAGCATAATTGGTATTCACCGCCAAAAGCTTTGCCATCTGCTGCAAAAGCTGATCCATTTTATCGGCACGTTCCATCAGGATATTTTTCATCTCAGATACTTCCCGTTCCCTCTCAGATACTTCCCGTTCCTTTTCCTCCATCAGATGATCCACATATAATCGATAACCCTTATCGGATGGAATCCGTCCTGCAGAAGTATGAGGCTGTAAAATATATCCCATTTCTTCCAAATCTGCCATTTCATTCCGAATGGTGGCAGAGCTTAAATTCAAATCAGTGTATTTCGATATCGTTCTAGAACCTACCGGCTCTCCGGTTTCTAAATAGTTTTTAATAATCGCTTCTAAAATTCTTCGCTTTCTCTCATCCAATTCCAACCAGCTCTCTCCTCCATTCTTTTTATATTTTCTAGTTAATTTCGATTGTTAGCACTCAACTTAATGGAGTGCTAATATCTTGATATAGTTAAAATAGCACTTTTCCCTATATTTGTCAACCAGTTAATTTTAAAAAAACTATAAACTTTCTAAAGTATTCTTTCCATTTCATCAAAATCCATGCTGTCAGATGCTTACAAATCCCAGTCCAAAAAATTTTTCCAAATCTGGCGTCCTCCCATTTTTATATAAGATTCTCCATGTCTTTTCTACCACTTTTTGCTATAATAATAAAAAACAAAAAAGGATGGACAAAACAATGTTTACAAAAAAAGAATTTCACTTAATTCCAAAAGAACTATTTCTAGATCTTTCCTATCCCAAAGAAGCCCCCGGCTGGATAGAAAACAAATACTTTCCTAGAACTGCTTCTCGCACAAAAGGAAACAGTCATGTTTCTTATACTCAAGATTTAAATATTCCAGATTCAAACTCTAATCTCCGGCAAAATTTTACTGTTATTTCGAGTAAGTCTTGGAGAGAAATTGAAAGCAGTGGTTATGGAGTCTATACTTATGAAGATACTTCTGTTCTTTCTCTTTCAATAGAAAATGGAATCTATCAAGTTACAGTAACGTTAGGAAATCCTTCCAATCAAAACTATAGCTGTTATATCCGTGCAAATCAGATTATAAAAATAGATTCGATTTTAATCACACCGAATAATCTAAAATCAGTTTCTTTCTTTGTTCCAGTTTATCAAAATCAATTAGAACTTGCTTTTCTATTCGGTAACTATGCATCTCTAGATTCCGCTTCAGTGATAGGAGATGTATATCTTTCTTCTCTTATTATAGAAAAAAACATTATAAAAAAAAGTAATTCTGACACAGCCAAATCCAAGCCCACTATTTTTCTTGCTTCTGATTCTACCGTACAGACCTATGAATCTGTCTACTACCCACAGACCGGATGGGGACAGGTACTTTGTGAATTTTTTACTGAGAAAAAACAGATAATGGAATCTGATTGTAATAGCTGCCCTTATCCGCAGTCACGAATATATGAAACCGAATTTGTTCGAATTGAAAATCGTTCTATCGGCGGAAGGAGTTCCCGCTCTTTTTTAGAAGAGGGCAAATTAGATTCTATTATTTTAGATCTAAGACCAAACGACTTTTTATTTATACAGTGGGGACATAACGATGCCACGGCAATTCGTCCCAACCGCTATGTCAATGCTTCCGATTTTCAAACATATCTGCTGCCCTACTACCAAGCCTGTCAGCTTACCGGTGCACAACTTGTTCTAGTTACTCCAGCAGCCAGAAGAAACTGTGACGAACAAGGAACATTTCAAATCAGCTTCCCAGAGTATCGGCAGCAGATGATAGCATTTTCTAAAAAATACAAAATTCCTCTATTAGATTTAGGAAAATACAGCACCGAATTTTTAAATACCCTTACGCCAGAAGAAAGCAAATCGGTCTTTATGTGGCTCTCTCCTAACCAGTATCCAGATGGTGCTTATCCAGACGGACTTTCCGACAATACCCATTTACAGCAATATGGTGCAATGGTATTTGCCGATATCATAGCTTTTTTAATCTGCCACTATACAGAGGACACCACATTAGACCCTCTAAAACCCCTTGTCCGTCCAATCGAAATTTCTGCTATACCAAAACCGCCTCGCTTTACAGGAAACACAAAATCCATTGATCCCACTATGGTAACGGGATTTGCAGTACAAGAAATTACAAAGGACGAATCTATGGGAAACTTTTTACTCAGTTTTCAAGAAGTAGAAAACGCTGTAGCTTACCAAATCTACCAAAAAGAAAAAAACGACATAACCTATCATAAAATTAAAAAAATTTCCTGTGAAGAAAAGAAAAACGCAGTAACTCTGCCATTCTCTGCAAAATGTGGAACAATCTATCAATACTATGTTACAGCCGTATTTTCCAATGGAACAGAGGGACGTTCCAGCCGCATTTTAGAAATAGACCTATCATAAGAAATTTTCGTTAGAAGGACAACGCTACGAGGAAATGCTAAGCGCAAGCGAACCCGGTGCAGACCTTCCTTTGGATTTCGACGTTCCCTTCTCCATCTAAAAAATTTTACTATAAAGAAAATAAAAATTATGCTATAATTAATACACCAATCTATCAAACAATCGCAACCTATTACAGTGAAATTATATAAAAACAATGCGAAAAGGAGTGCCCCTATGAATTTACGAAAAGAATGGTATGAACAGGAATTAAAAAAAAGTGAAGAAGCTTTAATACACCGTCCATTAGAAGAAGAATATTCTTTTTATCAGGCTGTAAGTTCCGGTGATATGAACTTTGTACAGGAAAACTGTAATCATAACACATTTACCAATCCAGAAGGAATGGGTATTCTTTCCACCAATTCTTTAATTAATTTAAAATATCACTTTGTTATTACAGTTGCTATGATAACAAGACAGTGTGTAAAAGCAGGAATGGAATTAGAACAAGCCTATCGATTAAGTGACTTTTATATTTTAAAAATGGATTCCTGTAAATCCGTTGAAGAAATCTCACAGCTTCACCACAGCATGGCTCTTGACTTTACTGGAAAAATGACTTTAATTAAAAAAAATTCCGCTATTTCCAAACCGATTGTGCTTTGTATGGACTTTATTTACAGTCACCTAAATACTAAAATTACTATGCAGGTTCTCTCTAAATATACGAATTTATCTCCAAGCTATCTTTCCAGACTTTTTAAAAAAGAACTTGGCATTTCTATTAGTGATTATATTTTAGAAAAAAAAATTGAAAAAGCGGAAAACCTACTAAAATATTCCGATTACAGCTTAATTGATATTGCCAATTACCTGGCTTTTTCTTCACAAAGCCATTTTATTCAGACCTTTAAAAAAACAGTCGGACTCACTCCAAGCAAATATCGTAATCAATTTTATCATACTTCATGGTAATTTTTTATTTCATTTCCGGTCTAAGAAATTTTATTAAAATTCTAACAGACCGGAAATCTTACTAAGAAATAGCCCCCAATTTTATTTCAATCTTATTTACTATATTTGACATAGATGCAATCTTTTCTTTTGCAAGAAATACTTGGTTTTTATTATAATTTAACTTTAACTCTCCATTGCAGACAGCCTCTTTTACTGCATAGCTTCCATACGACAATCTCTGTGGATTTTGAAATACAATATGAAAACTTTTTTGAGCAAATATAAGCGAAATCTGTGCTTTTCCTTTTTTATCAAATTGTTCTTTCAAAAGTTTCGGACAAATTACCAGATCTCCCATTTCTCCATGCACACCAAATACTTCTGTCACTACCGTAAGCATATACCAGCTTGCTGCTCCCGTCAGATAGTGATAAAGCCCTCGTCCCTCTCCATTAAAATATTCCGGGATTCCGGGATAAATTCTGCTTACTTCAAAATTTAAAGCGGTATCTGCCAAAGTCTGCAAAGCCTGATAACCCTCTTTTACAAATCCTCTTTTATATAGTGCATTTGCATACATTACTGTCATATGAGAAAAAACCGCTCCATTTTCCTTTTCTCCGTATGCAAAGCCAAACATTCTTCCCAAATCTGCTTTTAATTCATGAAAATCGGTATTTAAACGATATCCGCCTATTTCTTTTTGATAGAGATAGTGATCGGCACTTTTACAGATTTTCTTTATCTGGTGTTCTTCTGCCGTTTTGCTCATAATTGCAAATACCTGACCGGTAAGCATCATTCTGACTCCGCTTTCAAAATATCCCTCTACGGCTTTTCCATGATTATCATAATAGCTGTTAAACCATCCTTCATCCTCTGTTCCCTCAATCCATTCGGTTCTGCGAATATGATCTTTCATCCACTCTGCCTTTGCTTTCAGATTGTCCGCCAGTTCCCGAACAGAAATCTGCATTTGTTTTCCACTGACAAAATGAATACAGGTTTTTAAATACTGCTGTAAAATTTCCTGTTTGGCTGCAATGTCCTCATAGATTGTATTGTCATCTGTTAAAAGAATCTTTATCTCCTCCAACAATTCAATCTGCTGCCAGCCAAATTTTTCTTCCAAAACCAAAAGCAGTTCGGCAAACTCTGTCAAATTTCCTGCATAGGCACAAGTAAATGCTACACTTTCTCCATTTTCCGCTGCCATATCCAATGCATCATTCCAATCTGCTCCTCGCAGCCGATTATGATTATGCATACCGACCTCATAAAATGCGCACAGATGCTGCAAAAGCAAATGTTCTAATATACTTCCTCTATAGACTTCACCGTCTGCACTTCTTTGCTGTGTTCCATAGGCAGCATCCCACTGTTTATCCAAACCGCTGCCTCGTCCTGCCTGTTCGTCCTTAAAATAAGACACTTTTTCTTTTAATATCTCGATATCGCCTGTCTGATCGATATAAAGTTTCGTGGTCATAAAAGGCCAGACGCCATGATCCATCCAGACACGTGCAATTCCATTTCTGTCTGCAATAAACTCTCCCTGCCCTGCCCCAATAATCGTGGCATTGCTTCCGTCCATTCGCACACCGCCATAGTTGTCTAATATCATCTGACGTACTCCGCCAGAATCCATAATCAAAAGAGAAAGGCAGTCCTGCCACAAATCACGCCATCCTCTGCCGCCTCTTCCATAGTCATGATACGGCAAAAAAGAACATCCGTAGATTCGTCTTAATATAGGCTGAAAACTAACCCAGCGCATAAAACCGTCCCAACGGTCATTTCCTGTATCATAGATTACATTTACTTTTTCCTGCCAATAGTCCTGCATATCCAGCAAAGCTTTTTTTACTTCCTCTGCCGTTTCATAAGACAAAAGAATCTCTTCTATCTCTTCTTCCTTTTCTGTCATTCCCATAATAATCGTATAGGATGCAGATTCGCCTGTCTTAAGACAAACTGGAGAAAAACGAATCCCTCCCAGTGCCTCTTTTCCTTCCAAACTGCTCCCGGCAGATACCCCTTCTTCATTTTTTATTACTTTCCATGGACATAAAAAAGTTCCTCCTTCCCCAATATAGGAATCAACAACAGGATAGAAACTCAGCGGCTTTTCTCCGTTTCCGGTAATTCCACATACAAAATAAGTCGTTTTATTTCTCTGGTGTCCACGTTCATCAAAAGAAAGCGTTGGCTTTACATAGACGCCATATTCCGTTGTTTTTATTCTATGCAATAGAGAAGTTACATGTCTGTGATCCCTGATATTATCGGCACTTCTTCCAAAAATAGGAACTGCAGCAATCGGTGTAATCTCTTGTGCTTTCCCGCTTTTATTAAAAAGTTCCACATACATAATCTCTACATTGTGTGAAAGAGGCACAAAAGAAGTTACTTTTGCTTCTATTTGATATTTTTTGGACTGTCTTGTAACTGTCTGCCACATAAATCCTGCCGTTAATACACTGTTATCCTGAAACTCTGTAAATTTTTTACTTTCTTCCTCTGCTGATGCTCCGGTTGCCGACCACGCACCCAAATCCGTACAGCACCAAAAATTTCTGCTAGAACGGTTGTTATGTAGATTTTCTATGCTGACTGGTTCTGTTAAAAATGTATTTTGATCCTTTTTTATATCTCCTCCCAAATTCGGTGAAAGAGAACTCTTTATTCCTTTTTCTCCTGCAATCGGAAAATACAAACCACTGTAATTTTCCGGCTGTTCTATTGAAAAAGTCCCATCTTTATCTAAAAAATGTATCGTTTCCATCCTCACTCCTCCTTTTATCTTTCTTATTCTTCTTTAATTTTAAAATTTCCTATTTGTACTGCCAGCCCTTCTGCAGAAACGATCAGCCGTTCCGATCCCTCTGCTACCTCTTTACTGTTTTCCATTAATTTATCTGCCTGTTCCACCAAGTTATCCGAAGAATCTAAAATCTTTTTTGCACTTGCTGCCTGTTCTTTTGAAATTTCTGCCACATTTCTTGCAACATCCTCTACCTGATCCACTTTTTGTATCATATTTTGAACTAAATTTCCGGCTACTGCAATATTTTCAAAAATAATATCAAAGGTATCTATTGCATTTTTAATTAAAACTCCGCTGTTATTAATATTTACACTGCTTTCATTTGCTTGGTTCACTACATCACTTACGGAAGTTTCTATCTCCAAAACAAACCCTTCAATATGGTGAACCGCATCCATACTAGTCTGTGCCAACGTTCCGATTTCTTGTGCTACTACAGCAAATCCTCTGCCAGAACTTCCTGCACGAGCTGCCTCAATATAAGCATTTAAAGACAGAAGACTTGTTTTATCTGCAATATCACCAATCACTCTTGTAATGTTTGTAATCTCTTCTGATGCCTTTCCCACTTTATCAATCGTAAACTGCAGTTTTTTCACCGAATTATTAATATTTTGCATCGCTGCATCCATATCCTGTATCGCTTCTTTTCCCTTTTCCGAAGCATCTACGGTTTCCTGCATCTTACTGTTTACACTGTCACTATCCTTTTTCGTCCCTTCTACAAATACCGCCAATCTTGCTGCGCTTTGAGCAATTCCTTCCACAGAAAGAGAAAGCTGTTCTACTGTAGTATTCAATTCCTTTACCGAATCATTCTGTTCCTTGGAAGCAGAAAGCATCTGAGCCGATACTTCTTTGCTGTTGTCCGCCTGACGGCGCAAAACATCAGAAACACCATCAATCGCAGCAATCATAACCGATATAGCAGCAATAAACTTTTCTATACACCTGCCCATTACTCCGATTTCATCATGACTTTTTGTATTGCTAGAAACCGTAAAATCTCCGTTTGTCATAATTTTAATGACTTCTGTCAATTTCTTTACCGGATGAATTACCATATGAACCATTCGCTCAAGCAGCAGCATAAAAACCAGCACCGACACAATCCCAAATATAGTCATAATGGTTCGAACAACATCCAAATCATGATAAATTATCTCTGCAGGCACATAAGACACTAAAATCCACTCTGTTCCTTTTATCTTTTCAAAAACCGTCATATTCTGATCAATTTCCGACAATTCTAATTGATTCTGTGAAATCCGTCTTCCAACTTCCTGCATAAAGTTATCCTTCTGTTCCTGCAGTGTCTTTGAAATAAGATTTGTATCACGGGAAGCAAGAATCGTATCATCCTTTGTATTTACCAAAAACGATTCGGCATGTTTCATTTTTACAAAACTATTTACATAAACACTGATTTTCTCTAAAGACAAATCCGCTGACAGCACATAGATCTCATTTTGATCTATCCTTAATATTCCACATGCACTAATCACCTGTTCTCCATTTTCATTGGTATAAGCATTTGTAAACCCCATATTTACTCTGGTCAAAGCATCCTGAAACCATTCCGTCTGTACCACATCAGCCGCCTTCAAATTCATATGGCTTCCTTTTTCTTTCCCTTGATAAAGCTTTCCGTTTTTATCTGCTATATAAAGTCCGCCCGGATAATTACTGTCAAAATCACAGGAAGTATCCAAAAAGTTCTGTAACTGTCTGCTGTTTAAATCAATCTGTTCTAATGTCTGCTTTGCAACACAAAAAGAGGTTAAATTCCGATCCATCCATGCTTCCATCTCAACCGCCTGACTCTCCACAGATATCTTTAAAAGTTCTTGGGCATTTGATTGAATCACATTTTTTGCTACATAATAAGAAAAACAAATCAATATAACAATTACTGCGATCATTACAGGCAATATAATACTCAACAGCTTTATTTTTATAGAAATAAATTTTTCTTTTGCCACTCAAACACCTCCGAATTCTTTATACAAATTAGGCAGGAGTCATCGATACTGCTCTACATTACTGGCATCTACCTTTTCAAAAGGCAGTAAAATATATTTTCCGTCTTTTGTTGCTCCCTCTATCCCCCCTATACTCTCTCCTGCTGCCAGTTTTCTGGCTGCTTCTATTGCAGCCGCTATCTGTGCAGACATAGGCTGGTATACCGTAAAATCCATTTTTCCGTCTGCAACTGCTTCACATCCCTTTTCTGAAGCATCTACCCCAAGAAACAACACTTGATCCAATTCAAAACCTGCTTCCTCAAAAGCTGCAATCGCTCCCAATGCCATATCATCATTATTTGCTGCTACACAATCAACCGGTTTCCCAAGATTTAAAAATATTTCCATCAGTTCCTTTGCCGTATCCTCACTCCAATTTGCATAATCTTCAAACACATAATTAATTTTTTTTCCGCTTGCTTTTAATGTCTGTTTTAAACCGTCTGTTCTTCCAATCGTACCAGAAGCTTCTTTTGGTCCTTTTAATATCACAAGATTGATTTCCTCTTTCTGCTTCAGCTTCTCTAATAAATACTCTGCCTGATACTGCCCTGCCATAAATTCATCGGATGCCACATAAACATAGCGATCCTTTTCTAACTGGTTGTCCGCCGGTGCATTATTAATAAATACGATTGGTATATCTTTTGCCGCTGCTTTTATCTCAACCGCAATATCGGGAGATACTAACCCGCATAACACGACATGATAACCGCCTGCAAAAGCATTTTTTATTTGGACATCCTGCACTTCAACCGATTTTTCTGCATAACCTGCATCAAGTTTACATCCAAATTGTTCTGCCTGCTTTTGCAGCTGGCTTGCCCATCCCTCATAGTAATCACCGCTCTCTATAGCAGAATAATAAATTTTTATATCATTCTGCTTTGTTGTGTCTTTCTTTTGACATCCCGCAGCAAAAAAAACTACGATTACTATTATAAAAATTATACTGTTTGTTCTCTTCCTCATAGCATACACCCACTGTTTAAACCTTAACTGTTATCTCAAAAAGCACAGTCCGAATTATGTCCCCCATCTCTGAATGGCTGCAATCACTCTTTCTGCACAGCTTTGAATGGCTTCCTTTGAAAGCTTTCCCTCTGCATATGCCCTGCGGATATCCTCGTCATCCTTAAGATTGCCCGGCATAATGATATCGTTTCCGGCTGCTATGCACTTCCACGGCACGCTTCCGTCCTCTGGAACGGTTGTATTCCAATCCGATAAAATTACTCCTTCAAATCCCCATTCCTTTCGGGCAACTTCCGTACAAATATCATAACTGTTTGCCGCATGAACTCCGTTAATACAATTATAAGAAGACATAATCGCCGCCGGTCTGCTCTTTTTTACCGCAATTTCAAATCCCCGAAAATAAATCTCTCTTAACGCACGCTGCGAAACACAGACATCCACGCTCATCCGGTTATCCTCTTGATTATTGCAGGCAAAATGCTTAATTGTTACACCACACGCACCACTTTTTTGCACCCCTTCTGTAACGGCAGCAGCCATCTTTCCTGTCAGCAGCGGATCTTCCGAATAATACTCAAAATTTCGCCCGCACAAAGGATTTCTATGAATATTCATACCCGGGGCCAGCCAAAGACCGATATGAAATTCCTCCATTTCCACCGCTATCGCCTCTCCGAATCGATGCATCATTTCTATGTCCCATGTCTGTGCTAATGCCGTTCCAACCGGAAATGCCGTACAGTACTGATAATAGGTATCTGCATCCTTATGCTGCTCTGTTTCCTCTAAAAATCCGTTTTCCAATGCCCCCAAAACACTAACCCCATAGACCTTTCCTGTCTTTCGATCCACTTCATAACTCTGGCGCAAACGAAGCCCTGCCGGACCATCCGCCATAATCAAAGAACGTTTTTCTCCCTTTTCATCCACTAGATCCGTTGTTTCTCCGGCAGAACCCGGTACACGAATCCCGGCAGAGCCAAGCATACTGCTGCCTTCTGTCACTTTCCCATATAAAAACGGAATAAACTGCTCTGCTTCCTGCTCTCTGACAATCTTACTGTTTTCTCCCTTTTCCTTTTCTGAAATATTCAAAACCCTTGGAACAAAAGAAATAACCGGTGTCTTTTCCTTTTTTGCAAAAGCAGTCCACTCCTTTTCTTTGCTTTTTGCAAACTCCGCTGCCCCAAGTTCTTCCAGTTTCTCCTGCTTCAGACATATTTCCTTTGTCCGCTCCAATACAACCGTTTCTGTAACTTTAAGCAGTGCTGCCAACTGCAAAGAAACAATACTGTTTCCTATCCACAAACCATAAAGTCCGTTCTCTATCACCCATTCACACGACGATTCAAAAAAACTGGCAAGCTGCTTTTGTTCTATAAAAATCGTAAGCTCCTGCACTTCTTTCGGCTGTAAAAGATCGGTTTTAGCAAACCCAATCAATCTGTGATATTCTTTCGCCTCTCCTGTCTGCGGCGGTGTCAGATAAACCTGAACTACTTCTTTTCCGGCATAATCTGTTCCCGTATTTTCTACCGAAACACCTATCTCTATCCCTTCCTCCACTAGCTGCACTCCTTTAAACGCTATCGAAAAAGAAGTATAAGAAAGTCCATATCCAAACGGAAATAACGGCACAATACCAAAACTGTCAAAATACCGATAACCAACATAAATTCCTTCCAGATACTCCTCTTTCTGCAAATTTCCGTTTAAATACCCATAGTTTTCTGCAGAAGGATAGTCCTTATAACGCTTTGCCCATGTTGCAGTCAATTTCCCGCTTGGTACAGCTTTACCCAACAAGATATCTGCAGCCGCACGTCCGCCCTCCTGTCCCGGCAGAGAAATATTTAAAACCGCTTTTATATTCTCCATTTTTTGCAAAAGATCTGTCAATTCTACCGGCGCACCTACATTTAAAATCAATACAATAGGAATCTTTCTCTTATCTAAATAATCAATATCCTCCCATTCTCTCTGACTAAAATAATAGTCTCCTTCTTCTCTGCGCCTATCTTTTCCCTCTCCAGAAATACGGCTAAGCACATAAACCGCCGCCTCAGCCCCCGCCATATCTTTCTCCATAATCCTGCGTCCCTTTGGCAGTAAAAACGGATTCCTCGCATAAGCATCAAAAGGATTTTCCACCCCCTCTGCATCCTCTAAAACCTTTTCCTTCCATACCCTTCTAGCATCCTGATAACGCTTCTGATAATCCAAAATCCAGTCTTCATTTACAATCCATACCCCTGCCTCTTTCAACCCTCTATAAACAGAAATATTCTCCCGATTATTTACATCTCCCGACCCAGTTCCGCCCTTTACCGTCTTATCCGCCCCACTGCCAAACAAAGCAATCTTTACCGAAGGTTTCAAAGGAAGCAGCCCTTCATTCTTCATTAAAACTATTCCCTCCGCTGCCAATTCCCTTGCCAATTTACCATGCACCTGCTCTCTCTCAGAACACGACTGCACCAAAGTCCCATTATAAACCCAATTCTTTATCATCTTTTCTCCCTTTCTAAAACCATCCATTTTTCTTTATAAGAGGGGGACGCAGAAATCGGAAAGAAGGTCTATTCCGGGCTCGCTTGCGCTTAGCATTTCCTCGTAGCGGACACATAAGGTGCTAAAATACAGCACCTAAGTGCCGACGGGAAATGATGACCCTTCATAGACCTTCTTTCCGATTTCCGCTATGACTTCCAACCCCAAAAACAACATTAATTCTCACAGCAAAACAATCTAACTATTAAAATAATCCAACTATTCTGTTATCCAACAACACCACAATTTTCCACCCTATAAACAACCAACTTTATAACAGATATAAATAAAACTTTACCAAAAACCTATACAGAATCATCATTTCCCGTCAACACTTAGCCTGCGGAAAACATTTTACTATTTTCTCGGTTTGAAGTACACAGCCGAAAGCTGAAGGGGGCTCTATGCAGGGTCATCATTTCCCGTCGGCACTTAGACGCTGTATTTTAGCGTCTTAGTGTCCGCTACGAGGAAATGCTAAGCGTAAGCGGGCCCGGAATAGAGCTCCCTTCGGCTTTCGGCGTCCCCCCTTCCAAAAAACCCCCTATTCTTTTACGCCGCCAAGTGTAATTCCTGCAATGATATATTTCGAAAGAAACAGATAAACCAAAATAATTGGTACAATCGCTATTGTAATCATCATATAGATCTTACCCATATCAAAGTTCATATAATCAGCACCTCGAAGTGTTGCAATCAAAATCGGCACGGTCATTTTATCTTTTGACTGAATAATCAACGCCGGAACAAAGTAATTATTCCAAGAACCAACAAAAGAGAAAATAGCCTGTACAGCAATCGCTGGTTTCATAATTGGCAGCACAATTTTATTAAATGTCCGAAATTCTCCGCACCCGTCAATTCTAGAAGCCTCTACTAAAGACATCGGAAGGGAGGACTGCAGATAACTAAACATAAAATAAAATACAGAAGGAGAAGCGATTGACGGGATAATCAGCGGAAGCAAAGAATCATACATTCCCATCTTTGTAATTAAACGTAAAAAACCCATCGCTGTAACCTGAGTCGGCATTACTAAAATTGCCATAATAAAAGTAAATGCCACTTTCTTTAACTTAAAATCATATGCATATAAACCATACGCTGTCAATGCAGAAAAATATGTACAGATTGCAGCCGAACATCCAGAAACAATTAAGCTGTTTAAAATTCCCCGAAACATTGGGAATGTTCCGTCATTTGCAACATTTTTCAGATTTTCAAACAAACTGCCTCCCGGCAGTGCCGAAAAACCTTTCTGCAGATCCGCATGGGAACGTGTTGCATTTACAACCAAAATATAGAAGAAAAACAAACACATAAAGGACAATATCACAAGTACTACATGTGCTATCACACTTCGCATATTATTTGCTTTTTTTGATTTCATAAGTTTCTCCCCTCCCTACTTTTTTGCTTTCTTTGCAGCAGCTTTTGAACCATACGGATCATTATTATTTGTCATTCGATATACAAAAAAGCATAAAATACCACTTACAATAAACAGGTAAACAGACAGTGCACCCGCCATTCCATAATTTCTGCTCTTTAAGTGACTATTTAAAAACATAATCAATGTCATAGAAGTACGATCCGGGCTTCCCTGACCATTGGTTAAAATCTGCGGAACGTCAAACATCTGCAGTCCGCCGATAATAGAGTTAATCAGTGTATAAGCTAAAATCGGACGAATCATTGGAAGTGTAATAAAATAGAATTTCTGTAAACTGTTGCATCCGTCCAATTCGGCTGCTTCAAATATATCCACACTGATTCCCATAATTGCTGCCATCAGCATAATCGTTGTATTTCCAAACCACATTAAAAAGTTCATTAAACCAACCAGTGAACGAGTTCCAAATACAGAACCCATAAAATCAATCGGCTGCTTTAACAGTCCCATCGACATTAAAATCCCATTAATTGGTCCGTTTGTAGAAAATAAAGTAAAGAATAACATTGCAAATGCGGATGCCATAATTAAATTCGGCAGATAAATCACAACTTTAAAAAACTGCTCTCCATGAATTTTTAACCGGCTGTCTGCAAACCATGCCGCTAACAGCAATGCAATCCCAATCTGAGGAATAAATCCGATCAGCCACAAAATCAAAGTATTTCCGGCATATCTTAACATATCAGACTGCAGCAGGCTTTTATAATTTTCCATTCCTACAAAATTTGGTCCAATCTCTTTTATTCCTGAACGATAATATTCAAAAAAACTATACCGAATCGTATCCGCCAAAGGAATAAAGGAAAAGATAAAAAAGCTGACAAAAAAAGGAAGAATAAAGATATAACCCCACTTTGCATAACTTATGCTTTTACGTTTTGTTTTCACAGACCAACACTCCTTTCTTTTCCGTATACTGCAATGCCATATGTTATTCCGGCCATTGAATCTCTGTAATTTCAGGATAACGCTCCCGAATTGCTATCTCAAAGTTTGCCTTCGCTTTTTCAAAATCAATCTGATCCTGCAGATAGTCATTAAATGTATTTTGAATCAATTCTACACAGCCCTGATCATAAGAAGACAGCGGTGCAATCACAATATTTTCTGCAACCGGAGTAAAATATTCAAAAGCATTTTGTCCGCCAAGAAATTCGGATGCATAATCTTGACTTGTAGCTGCTTCTTTCATTCCGCTCTGTGTATTGGTAAATTCCAAATAATCTTTTGAAATCTTTAATAAATTATCTTTATTTCCGGTTACTGCAAGAATAATATCCTTTACATGCTGCGGATTATCTGTACCAACACATGCGTGTACATAAGAACCCCCCCCAATTATACTCCTGCGGCGGATTTGTAACAGCCCATGCTCCGCTTTCACCGTCCCAGTTTGGCTTTAATGTAAAATCAATTCCCCATGCCGGGAAAAGAAATGCAAATACATTTGATTTAGAACCCATTGCCTGATTCCAGTCGGAATTCCACTGTCCTTTTATATTCTTATCCAAATAACCTGCATCCAGCCACTCTTTCGAGTCCTTTACCCAGTTCATAATCTTCTGATCCACTTTAATAACTGTTTCTCCCGATTTCACCCATGGTTCAGCAATACTGTTTCCATATAAACGGAACGTATCTGCATAAGAAGAAAATGTATAATATCCTTTTGCTTTTAATTCTTCTGCTGTTTGCTTTATTGTATCCCAATCCTTTACCTTTTCTCCTACCTGTACCGGATCGTCCGTACCAAATACCTCTTTGGCAATATCACGGCGATATACCAGCAGTCCCGGACAGCACTGCCATGTAGAAGCCCTCTGAACTCCATTTACATCCGAAGCAGTTACTTTTGTAAATCCATACTGATCTCCAAGATCGGCATCCAGATCAATACCAAGATCTACCAGAGGCATTGCCACATCAGCGTCTGCATCGGTATACTTATTTACATAATCCGTTTCTGACAAAAAGATATCTACCTTATTATCTGCTGCAGCACTTGCCTGATTTAACAATGCTTCATCCAATTTCTGCTGGTACACCCCGTCCTGATTTGGATTGATAATCCAATGAATTTCCGTTCCGTCATTTAGATAAGTAACTGTCCCGTCTGCAGAAGTTTCCTTTACCTCCGAATAAACAGCTTCTACCCTCTGCCGGAACTCATTATTCCAGCTATAGATATTGATTACCTTTCCTTCTGCAGCAGTCCCTCCCGCATTTTCTGTTTCAACCGTCTGTTTTTGTGAATCAGTCCCTCCCGCATTTTCTGTTCCAACCGTCTGTTTTTGTGAATCAGTTCCACTTGGATTTGCCGAATTTCCGCAGCCTGCCAATGTACCTGCAACAACCGCTGCTGCCAACAACATACTAATGCACTTTTTTTTCATATTAATTTCCTCCTAAATTTGAAAATTTTTATTTGTTAAGTTTAGTATACTTCATTTTAAAACAACAATATACAAGATAGATTTCAAAAATATCAAAATCATGTCATAACTTATTTTAAGAAAGCTCCAATAAAATCTCCGTCTGTTCTTTTAATAATTGAACCGGAATATAATTTCCTTCCATTTCTTTTCCATTTACCGTAAGTTTTTTACAGCCAGATTCTCCATGTCCGCTATTTTTTACCACAATATGTAAATGATTTCCTCTAAAATCTTTCTCTATCTCAAACTCTTCCCATTCCTTTGGAATCGCCGGATCTATCTTTAATCCATAAAAATCCGGGCGCATACCCAAAATTCCTTCTACACATCCTACCATAACCGTAGATGCTGTTCCTGTCAGCCAATGCACATGAGAACGTCCAAAATGAGGACTGTCCTTTCCTTCCGTAAACTGCCCATAGCAATACGGCTCTAACTTTCTGACTTCTGCCTGTTCATTTTGTGCAGCAGGTGCATTTTCCATAAAATAAGTAAATGCCCGATCTCCATGTCCCCGCAAAGCTTCCGCAAGAATAATCCAACCCTGTGACTGTGAAAAAATACCTGCATTTTCTTTTGTTCCTGCATTATAAATAACAGAAAAAGCTCCTTCAAAAGCATGTTTATGATAAGGCGGCGTCATCAAAATAGCCCCATACTTTGTATTTAACTTTTCATATACCGTATCCAATATCGTATCGGCCTGACTGTCTGTAGCAAGTCCGCTGATTACTGCCCAGCTCTGCGGATTCAGCCACAGATTTGCCTCCGGATCGGTAGACTTTCCGATTACTTCTCCATCCTCTGTATAACCACGTATAAAACGATCCTTATCCCAGCATAACTTTTGTATTGCCGTTCCTAACTTTTCCTGCTCCTGCTTCAGATAATCGAAATATTCGCTATCTTTTTTATATTCCGAAAACTCCTTTAAAATACTCATAGCCAGATAAAGCTGAAATGCTACAAAAGAAGACTCTCCCTCTTTGCCAAGCCTCAAGCAATCATTCCAATCCGCATATAACCCGGCAGGCATCCCATGTTTTCCCATATGATTAATAGAAAATGCAATCGCCCGTTTTAAATGTTCATATACCGTTCCCTCTCCTCTATTAGCAAACGGAATTACTTCATCTATAAAAGCAAGATCACCTGATTCGGAAATATATTTATAAATGGTTGGAAACAGCCATAGTGCATCATCTGCCCGATATGCCGGATGTCCCGTTTCTTTTACATAAGACGGATCGTCCGGTGTATCCTCATGCCCGGCATGATGAGTAAATTTCACCAAAGGAAGCCCGCCCCCATTCTCTACCTGTGCCGAAAGCATAAACCGAATTTTTTCAACTGCCATCTCCGGTGCTAAATGAATCACTCCCTGAATATCCTGCACCGTATCCCGATAACCATAACCGTTGCGAAGACCGCAGTAAATAAACGAAGCCGCACGTGACCATATAAATGTTATAAAACAGTTATAAGCGTTCCATGTATTAATCATTGTATTAAATTCTTCACTCGGCGTCTTTACCTGAAAATGAGAAAGCTTCCCATGCCAATAAGAAATCAGCTGATCTAACTCTTTTCTGCAATTCTCCTCTGGACACTGATACCGTTCCAAAATTTGCCCTGCTGCTGCATTTTCTTTCATTCCAAGTACAAATGCTACTGTCTTTGTTTCACCCGGATTCAGCGTAAGCACCGTCATAAGTACACCGCACCCATTTTCATTATAATTCAGCGTTCCGTCCAATTCTCCGTCAACAATTCCCTTTGGATTTTGATAACCATGATAACGCCCCAAAAAAGCTTCTCTATCTCCGCAATACGAAAAAACCTTCGCTCCTGCCATACCAAAGAAACGCTCTGTTGTAATCTTATTATCTATATCCTGTCCATCTTCCAGATCACTCAAATTGCCATGTATCATCTGACAGATCCGATTTCCGCAAAATTTCGTTCTGGTAATAAACTGCGAATATTGTAAATTCACCTGATCCTGTTCATAATTACTGTTATTTGTAAATTCTGCATATCCTGTAACCGCTAAATTTCTTACCGTTTCCGAACGATTCGTCAAACTAATGCACCAGACCTCATAGTCCTCATCCAACGGAACATAATAAGTCGTTTCCGAATGAATCTCACTATAATCCGCCAAGATTTTCGTATACGCCGTTCCATGACGACATTCACTCTTATAAGAAGCCAAATCCTTTCCAACAGGCTGCCAAGAAGCCGACCAATAATCTTTACTGTCATTATCACGAATGTAAATATAACGTCCGGGCTGATCAAAATTGTTAAAAATATAGCGCAGAATTCTTCCATTTGCACCAGACTGAGCAAAACTGTATCCTCCAGCATTATTAGAAATAATTGCGCCATAAGCAGGAGAGCCCAGATAATTTACCCAAGGTGCTGGGGTATCCGGTCTGTCAATTACATATTCCCGCTTCTCATTGTCAAAATATCCATACCTCATATTCATTCTCCTTTTTTTTGTTTCATTATATCCCCCTGCCAAATTTCAATATATCAAACTACTTTCAAAAATATCAAATTTATGATATAACTTATACTTCCCAGAGGGACACCGAAAACCAAAAAAAATAGGACTCTCAGTCCCTGTAAAAAAATTCTTCTGATTCGTCCTATTTTTTGAATATCAAATTTTCTTCTTCGCTTTCCTCCAGCAAAAAATCAGCTAAAATAACATTGCTTACTAAAATCCCCTGCTGTGTCAGCCAAATTCTATTCTCATCTTCCTCCAATAGTTTACTTTTCTCCCATTTTTCTAATACCTTTTTATAAATTTGTTCCACTGTATATCCAAACTTTTTTTGAAATTCTGCTTTTGAAATTCCCGCCATTTTTCGCAGTCCTAAAAACATAAACTCTTCTATCTGACTTCTTTTTGTTAGTTGTTCTTTCTTTATATAAAGCCGCTCCAAATACCTGCTGTTTTCTAAATAATTCTTAAAATCCGTTGTATTTTGCAATCGAATCCCATTTATATAAGAAGATGCCCCCAGCCCTAACCCCAGATATTCCTTTCCGCTCCAATAGATTAGATTATGCCGACACTCTTTTCCTTTTTTTGCATAATTCGAAACCTCATACCGCCGATAACCTGCTTCCTCCAAGTGTTGTACAGTTTTCTCATACATCTTATATTCTTCCTCTTCTCCCGGCAAAAGAAGCTGCCCTTTTTCCATCTCGTCAAAAAACAATGTCCCCTCTTCTACTATTAAACTATACGCCGAAATATGCTCCGGCTCTAATGCAGTTACTTTTCGAAGTGTATCCTCCCATCCGTCAAGTGTCTGACTTGGCAGTCCAAACATCAAGTCTATATTGCAATTAGAAAACCCTGCCTCCCTTGCCCATAAAAAACTTGTCAAAAAACGCTGATAATTATGCACCCGTCCCAATTTCTTCAATATATGATCTTCTGTAGACTGAAGCCCAAAACTAATTCGATTAATTCCTATTTTCCTATATAACTGAAGTTTTTTTAAATCAACCGTTTCAGGATTACATTCTATTGTAATTTCCGCCCCCTCTTCAATAAAAAATACCCTCTGCAGTTCAAAAAAAATTTGAGCTAACCACTCTCCTAAAGGAAAAGTCGGTGTACCTCCTCCAAAAAAAATACTCTGCACCGAATAAGAAAATGCTAAATCAGCATAAGCTGTTATCTCTTTTTCTAATGCCAAAAAATACTGTTCCATCTCTTCTTCCAAAGCCGTAGCAGAAAGGAAATCACAGTAACTGCATTTTTTTAAACAAAAAGGGATATGTATATATATCCCCAATGGCTTTCTATTCCCAATGATATTCATAAACAAAATCCTTTCTGTTATCTTTCACCGGACGCCAGAGGCGGTTTGCTCCTGTTCTTTGCCTGCTCCGCTCCAAACGGTAAGAAAGTCTTGGGCTTCTGATTTATGCGCATCCAGCCGGACGAACCGGGGCGCAATTCGCCCTCACCACAGCCGAAACAAATCAGATGTAAGGAAGGATTTTACCAGCCAAAAACATCCTCTTCCCTATCCTCCGGGCTAAGCACGCCCCTTTTTTTGCATACCCTGCATAGAAGCAGGA
>CAJUGZ010000029.1 GCA_910585855.1 uncultured Lachnospiraceae bacterium
CAGCCGTAAGACAGCCTCTTTCTTATCATACGGGCTAAACACGCCCCTTTTTTTTCACACCCTGCATGGAAGCAGGATGTGAAAAAAATCTTAGGTTTTCGAGCAGAAGTCCAAGAACTTCTAACTTTTTTCCAAAGTCACTGCAGGCTGTCCACCGTTTTCGAATCTGGCTGTTTCTTGACCCCGGGACAAGAAAAGAATGGTGTTTAAACTTTGAGGAAGACTTGTTCTGTAATAAGTATAATTTTTACTGCTATTCCACTAACAGCAAACCGCCTCTTGCATCCGGTGAAGACCAATCCTTTCCGGCAGCATTCTATCTCCAAAAGCTGAATGAAAGATAGAAACTGAAAATGTCAGAATCGCAAAAAAACACTTTGAAACTATCATGGAAATGGGGTATTTTATAAAAATTTTACTTTGTAAGTTTATCCTGTTGAAACAGGCAGAAAAGATTGACTTTTTAGTAGGATTGTGTGTAAAATAAGGAAGAGATTACAGACAGACAAATTTTATAAAATCTACAAGGATTATTGACAAAAGAAAAAGAAATTTTTGGTTTTGTCTGATAAATTTAATAAAGAAAGAAAGGAAGAAAAGATTAGAGGTTCGAAAGATGATAAAATTAAAAAAATTACAACGATTTGCAGGAGGAGTTTGTGCTTGTGTGTTACTTTTTCATACAATGATACAGCCTGTTTTTGCAACAGAAGTTGCCGGTGTGGATTCTCCTGTCTATGTGGTAATGGATGCAAATTCCGGTGAAATTCTTTATAGTAAAAATGAAGATCGCAGTATTTATCCGGCTAGTACAGTAAAATTAGTAACAGCAATGGTAGTTTTAGATGCAGCAGATAAGGATAAGACTATTTTAGTTACAAATAACATGCTTGGAACATTTCCTTCTGATGTAGCGACGATTGGCTTAAAAGCAGGAGGAACTTATACGGTATATGAGTTGTTGGAACTTTTATTGGTTTCTTCTGCAGCAGATGCAGCAGAGGTATTAGCGGTAGGATGTTTTGGAAGTACAGAAAAGTGTTTGGAAAAGATGAATGAAAAGGCGGTATCCTTAGGATTAAAAAAGACGCATTTTGATAATACAGTTGGATTGGACATCGGAAATAATTATAAGAAAACCTATACGACAGCAGCGGAATTTGCTGTACTTGCTCGTCAGGCGATGACTTATCCAGAAATTAGAGAAATTGTCCGTGTTTTAGACTATACTTTACCAGCTCGCAATAATAATGCAGTAATTACCAGAAAAACTACAAATTTGTTTTTGCGTGGAACGTATGAATATCCAAAAGAGCTTTATACTATTATTGGTGCAAAAACCGGAATTACACAGGCAGCAGGAAGAACAATGGTTGCTGCGGCAACGGACGGAACACATGAAGTAATTTGTCTGACTTATTCCAATCCAGATGCGGAGGTTATGTATACATCTGCACAAAAGGCATTGACTTATACATTTACGCAAAATAAGCAGAATAAAATTCAGTTGGCAGAAGGCAGTTCGAGCGGTTCGGGAGGAACAAACAGCAGCACAAGCCCATCTGGTCCGGGAGGAACAAACAGCAGCACAAGCCCAGCCGGTCCGGGAGGAACAAGCAGCAGCACAAGTCCAGCCGGTCCGGGAGGAACAAGTAGCAGCACAAGCCCAGCCGGTCCGGGAGGAACAAGCAGCAGTACAAGTCCAGCCGGTTCAGGGGGAACAAACAGCAATACAAGCCCAGTCGGTCCGGGGGGAACAAGCAGCAGTACAAGCCCAGCCGGCTCGGGAGGAACAAACAGCAGTACAAATTCAGCAAATACTGCAAAACCGGGAAGTTCATCCAGTCAGGGAAGTTCAACAAGTTCCTCTGATATAGGATGGAAAAAAGCGTCAAACGGAAGCTGGAACTATTATTTGGCGGATGGAAAGAAAAAAACAGGCTGGTTAATTGATGATGACTATGAATGGTATTATTTTGATGATTCTGGTATAATGAAGACTGGATGGGTAAAATCAAATGGGAAATGGTATTATTTAGATAAGAGTTCAGGAAAAATGGTAGTCAGTACCACTACACCGGATGGCTATGCAGTAGGACCAGACGGTGCATGGCTTGAATAAATAGAGAAAAGGAACTAACAGAAAACAAAAAACAGGAGGGAAAAAAGAATGGGTGAATGTAATCATGATTGCAATAATTGCGGGGCAGACTGCGGGGAAAGAACGCAGCCGCAGGATTTTAGAGAGCGTCCGCATCCGCTAAGCCGAATTAAAAAAGTAATTGGCGTAGTAAGCGGCAAAGGAGGAGTGGGAAAATCCTTGGTTACTTCCATGCTTGCAGTAGAATCTAATCGTAGGGGAAAGAAAACAGCAATTTTGGATGCAGATATTACAGGACCATCGATTCCAAAGGCATTTGGGCTTCATGGGACAGCATTTGGAAGTGAAGTAGGAATTTATCCGCTAGAAACAAAGGAAGGGATAAAAGTAATTTCCACCAATCTTCTTTTGGCAGATGAAACCGAACCCGTGATATGGCGAGGACCGATTATTGCAGGAATGGTAAAACAGTTTTGGACAGATGTAATCTGGGATGATATTGATATTATGTATGTGGATATGCCTCCGGGAACAGGAGATGTGCCGCTTACTGTATTTCAATCCATTCCAGTGGATGGAATTTTAATTGTTACTTCACCGCAGGAATTAGTTGGCATGATTGTGACCAAAGCAATGAAAATGGCAGAAAAGATGAATATTCCGGTATTGGGAATTGTAGAAAATATGTCATATTTTGTATGCCCGGACTGCAAAAAGCGGCATACGGTATTTGGAGAGAGCCATGTAGAAGAACTGGCAAAACAGTATCAGCTTCCTTATATCTGCCGGCTGCCGATTGAGTCGAATGTGGCTTCTTTGGTAGATCAGGGGCTTGCAGAAGAGATTAAAGGTGCAGGAATGGAAGAGATTTGCAAGTGGTTAGATGAATCTGGAATTTTAGATCAAAAGGAATGATGAAAGAAGGAGCAGGTGCTATGAGAAGTGTAAGACTATCAAAAGTAATTGAAAAAATGGAGTTAAGAAATTTGATTCCTGAGATTGATACCAATACAATTAAAATTACACAGCCGGATGTCAACCGACCGGCACTTCAGCTAACCGGATTTTTTGATTATTTTGACAATGAACGAGTTCAGATTATCGGTTATGTGGAACACGCCTATCTTGCCAATATTGATTCAGAAAGAAAGCATAAGATATATCATCAGTTATTTTCCAGCTTAATTCCCTGTCTGATTTTTTGCCGGGATCTGCAGCCGGACGAACAGATGTTAGAAGTTGCAAAAGAGTATCGGGTACCAGTTTTAATGTCAAGTAAAAGTACATCCTCTTTTATGGCAGAAATTATTCGCTGGCTGAAAGTACAGTTAGCACCAATGATCAGCATACATGGCGTGTTGGTAGATGTATACGGAGAAGGTGTGCTGATTACCGGAGAAAGCGGGATTGGAAAGTCGGAAGCTGCATTAGAATTGATTAAGCGGGGACATCGTTTGGTAACAGATGATGTGGTAGAAATCCATAAAGTAAGCGATGAAACACTGATTGGATCTGCACCAGAGGTAACAAAGTATTTTATTGAACTTCGTGGAATCGGAATTATTGATGTAAAAGCATTGTTTGGTGTAGAGAGTGTAAAAGAAACACAGTCGATTGATATGGTTATCAAATTAGAGGATTGGAATAAAGATAAAGAATACGATCGTCTTGGAATGGAAGAAGAATACACGGAATTTTTGGGGAATAAAGTAGTTTGTCACTCTCTTCCAATCCGTCCGGGACGGAATTTGGCAGTAATTGTAGAATCCGCAGCCGTAAATTGGCGGCAGAAAAAGATGGGATATAATGCAGCAAAAGAACTGTATAATCGTGTACAGGCAAATCTGGCAAAAAAAGATGATGATGATGACGATGATTATTATAAATAAAAACAGAAAAAAATCCAAAAGTATTTAAAAACAGGCAGGAGGGAGTAATAGTGAAAAAATACATATTTGGTGTCGATCTGGGAGGCACAAGTGTAAAACTTGGATTATTTGATAAAGACGGAGAATTAGTAGAAAAATGGGAGATTCCGACCAGAAAAGAGGAAAACGGAAAGTATGTGTTAGAGGATATTGCACAGGCAGTTTTAAAAAAAGCAGAAGAAAAGAAGATTCAAGAGGAAGTGCTTGGTATAGGAATCGGTGTACCCGGTCCGGTGACCGAGGACGGAGTAGTAAAAGGCTGTGTCAATATCGGATGGGGCGAGATAAATGTAGAGCAGGAACTTGGAAAACGGACAGGATATCTGGTAAAAGCAGGAAATGACGCCAATGTAGCCGCACTTGGCGAATTGTGGCAGGGCGGCGGCAAAGGATTTCAAAATCTGGTTATGGTTACATTGGGGACTGGTGTCGGCGGCGGTGTTATTATAAACGGAAAGATTTTAGCCGGAACAAATGGAGCAGCCGGAGAGATTGGACATATGCCAGTAGTATATGATGAAACCGAGTACTGTAATTGTGGGAAAAAGGGCTGTCTAGAACAGGTAGCAAGTGCTTCCGGTATTGTAAAAGAAACTAAAAAGATTCTTGCTGCATCTTCTGCTGATTCCGTACTTCGTGGACGCCAGATCAGTGCCAAAGCTGTTTTTGATGCACTGAAAGAGGGCGATGCACTTGCCTTAGAGGCAGGCGAACGTTTAGGAAAGTACCTTGGAATTGCTTTAGCACATATAGCTGCTGTGGTAGATCCGGAAGTTTTTGTAATCGGCGGTGGTGTTTCGAAAGCAGGGGAGGTTCTGATTGAACTGGTTCAGAAATACTATATAGAGAATGCATTTTTGCCTAGCCGAAAAGCAAAGTTTGCTCTGGCAACTCTGGAAAATGATGCAGGAATTTACGGAGCGGCAAAACTGCTTTTATAATATAATAAAAAATATAGATTTAAAGGAGAAGTATTAAGATGAAGCAGCAGGAATTTGAGGAAAAGCTGGAAAAGGTATCAGACGGAACTTTAAAAAAACAAGAACCAATGAGAAATCATACAACTTTTCGAATAGGAGGGGCAGCGGATTATTTTATTTCTCCGAAAAATGTAAAACAGATAAAAGAGATTCAGACATTATGTCAAATCTATCAGATTCCCTGTGAGGTAATCGGGAACGGAAGCAATCTTTTAGTTTCGGATCAAGGAATAGAAGGCGTAGTGCTGCAATTAGGCACGGCATTTTCTCAGATAAGGCAGGAAGGGACAAATCTTATCGTTCAGGCAGGTGCTGCTCTTTCAGGGGTGGCGCAAAAAGCGGCACAGTCTGGGCTTACCGGATTAGAATTTGCTTCTGGTATTCCCGGAACGTTGGGTGGCGCAGTAGTAATGAACGCTGGTGCTTATGGCGGGGAAATGTCACAGGTAATTCGGCAGGTCACGTTACTTACAAAGGATGGAGAGCAAATAATTTTATCCAACGAAGAAATGCAGTTTGGCTATCGAAAAAGTATTCTAACAAAAAAGCCATATCTTGTTTTGGAGGCAGAACTTTGTCTAAAGGAAGGCGATCCGGTTTTGATTAAAGCAAATATGGCAGAGTTAAATGCAAGACGAAGAGAAAAGCAGCCATTGGAGTATCCAAGTGCAGGAAGTACATTTCAGCGCCCTGTCGGGTATTTTGCCGGGAAATTGATTATGGAGGCGGGGCTTGCCGGGTTTCGAATCGGGGATGCACAGGTATCAGAAAAGCACTGTGGTTTTGTAATCAATCGGGGAAATGCTGCGGCAGATGAAGTAAAGACATTGATTGATATTGTTCAGCGGACTGTATATCAAAAGACGGGAGTAAAATTGGAATTGGAGATACGATGTTTGGGGAGATAAAAAGGATTTTTCAAGGGGAGGACGCCAGATTCCAGAACGGTTGGTGTACAGCTGCTCCGCTCTCCAAAAAGCGAAAGTTCTAAGGCTTCTGCCTTCTGGTACATCCAACCGGACGAACCGGGGCGCAATTCACCCGTATGGCAGACGAAAAGTTACTGGCATATCAAAAGATTCTGCCAACTGCAAGATACAGCCTTCCCAAAACAAAATACGGGCTAAACACGCCCCTTTTTTTGCACACACTGCGCAGAGCAGCGTGTGCAAAAAATCCTAGGTTTTTAACAGAAGCCTAAGAACTTTTTGCTTTTTTCCGAAGTCGCTGCTGTACACCAACCGTTCTGGAATCTGGCTGTTTCTTGGCTTTTGAACAGAAAAAACAGATGCAGGTAAAGTTTTTTCAATCCATATATTTATGTAAAATTTTGGTTTTCAACTGATAGTAATAAAGCGTTTTTTCTATTATTGTCTGACTAACAGGTTTTTTCTATATTTTGGGTATCTGCATATTCTCTGAATTTACTGTAAGTTATCAAATTGGCTTAGTAAAGTAAAATGAGAAGAATAGAGTTACCCAAACATCGGGAAGAACTGACGAACAGAGTTATCCAAACATCAGAAAGAGCCGACTAACAGCGAGATTCGATTTCTTGGGGTTCTCTGTTTACGACTTCGGAGAACGGTTAGAAAGTCTTAGTTTTCTGTTGAAAACCTAGGATTTTTTGCACATGCTGCTTTGCGCAGCGTGTGCAAAAAAAGGGGCGTGTTTAGCCCATATAATAGAGAAGGGTACGTTTTAGGGTTGGTGGAATCTTTTGATACGTCAGTTACATTTTGCCTGCTGTAAGGGCGAATTGCGCCCCGGTTCGTCCGGTTGGGTGTGCTGATAGGCAGAAAACTTAGACTTTCTTACCGTTTGTAGACCGGAGTAGACAGAGAACCCCAAGAAATCGAATCTGGCGTCCGGGCTGGAAAAAACCTTCTGGTGAAAAAGTTATAAATTATTGAGATACAGGTAAAGAGAAAACGATCAATAACTGTCTGAACAGAGAAATTGGCAGGCAGATATCTTGGGCGGGAAGGAGCAAAATGATGCGATTGGTGATAGTGACGGGAATGTCGGGGGCAGGAAAGACCACTGCATTGAAAATGTTAGAGGACAGCGGATATTTTTGTGTGGACAATCTTCCGATTCCTCTTTTAGAACGATTTGCAGATATGATTTTTGAGCAGCCGGGTGGGATAGGAAAGGCGGCTCTTGGAATTGATGTGCGAAATGGGGATGCTTTAGATGATATGGCGGAGGCACTGGAAGGGATTGAAAGAAAGAATTATTCCTATGAAATTTTATTTTTGGATGCCAGTGATGATACGCTTGTAAAACGGTATAAAGAAACCAGACGGAGTCATCCGTTAGCTCCCGGAGAGAGGGTGGATAAGGGGATTACATTAGAGAGGGAAAAGCTGAAATTTTTAAAAAAACATGCAAATTATATTGTAGATACCAGTCAGCTTTTGACAAGAGAATTAAAACAGGAATTGGAACATATCTTTGTCTGCAATGAAAAGTTTCAAAGTTTGATTGTAACTGTGCTTTCTTTTGGATTTAAGTATGGAATACCAGTGGATTCGGATTTGGTGTTTGATGTGAGGTTTCTTCCGAATCCTTTTTATATAGAGGAATTAAAGAATAAGACGGGAAATGATACGGAAGTGCAGGAGTTTGTAATGGGATTTGAGGTTTCGGTTGTATTTTTAGATAAATTAGAGGACATGCTGAAATTTTTGATTCCTAACTATATTTTGGAGGGAAAACATCAGTTGGTAATTAGTATTGGCTGTACAGGAGGAAAGCATCGTTCTGTTACATTGGCAAATGCCGTTTATCAGCGGTTAAAGGCATTGGGAACAGGATGCGGAATTAAAATTGAGCATCGGGATATTAAAAGAAAGTAAACAGACGGAGGGTGCTTATGTCATTTTCGGGAGATGTAAAAGATGAATTATCTCATCAGGTGTCGAGTGCCAGACATTGCCAGATTGCAGAAATTGCTGCAATTATCAGCCTTTGCGGAAGAATTTTTATTTCGGTAGAGGATGAATATGCAATTCAGATTCATACGGAAACGATTGCTGTGGCACGAAAATATTTTACACTGCTGAAACATACATTTCAGATTGCTGCTGAGGTTTCTGTGCGGCAAAATTCTTATTTAAAGAAAAATAAAACTTATACGGTTACTGTGCGGGATCATAGAAGTGCACTTTGGATTTTAAAGGCTACTAAGTTAATGAATACACAGGGAGAGATTCAGGAAGATCTGTCGATTCAAAGTAATTTAGTGATACAGCAGGTTTGTTGCAAGCGTGCATTTATTCGGGGGGCATTTTTAGCTGCCGGATCGATTAGTGCGCCGGAGAAGTTTTATCATTTTGAAATTGTCTGTGCTTCTTTACGGAAAGCGGAGCAGCTTCGGGCGATTATAAAAACATTTGAAATAGAAGCAAAGATTGTTCTTCGAAAGAAATACTATGTGATTTATATTAAAGAGGGTTCACAGATTGTAGATATTTTAAATGTAATGGAGGCACATCAGGCATTGATGGAGTTAGAAAATATACGGATTCTTAAGGAGATGAGAAATTCTGTCAACCGTAAAGTAAACTGCGAAGCGGCAAATATCAATAAAACGGTGTTGGCAGCGGTAAAACAGGCAGAGGATATTCGATATATTCAAAATAAGATTGGACTTTCAAAATTGGCGGATGGATTGGGTGAGATTGCACGGCTTCGGTTAGAAAATCCAGAGGCAACATTAAAGGAATTGGGAAATATGGTTACACCGCCGGTTGGGAAATCTGGTGTCAATCACCGTCTTAGAAAACTAAGTGAGATTGCACAGCAGATTCGGGAGCAGACAGGAGAGGCAGGAGAAACAGGAAAGATAGTCAAGATAAAATAGTATTAAAATTAAGAAGAGAGGAATAGAATGGAATTTACACATTTGCATGTTCATACTGAGTATAGTTTGCTGGATGGTTCTAGTAAAATCAAGGAATTAGTCAGCAGGGCAAAAGAACTTGGAATGGACAGTATGGCAATTACCGATCATGGCGCAATGTATGGAGTGATAGATTTTTATCGGGCAGCAAAAGAGGTTGGTATTAAGCCGATTCTTGGCTGTGAAGTCTATGTAGCACCGGGCTCTCGTTTTGATAAAGAGGCAGGGGCGGGAGAAGATCGCTATTATCATTTGGTTTTGCTTGCGGAAAATCAGCAGGGTTATCAAAATTTGATGAAAGTTGTGTCAAAGGGATTTGTTGAGGGGTTTTATTATAAACCAAGAGTGGATTATGAGATATTAAGGGAATATCATACTGGAATTATTGCATTAAGTGCCTGTTTGGGAGGAGAAGTTCAGCGAAATTTGGCCAGAGGCTTTTATGAAGAGGGAAAGACGGCTGCTCTGCGCTATCAGGAAATCTTTGGAGAGGGAAATTTCTTTCTGGAACTGCAGGATCATGGAATTCCGGCACAGAAGGCGGTCAATCAGCAGTTAGTAAGGATGAGCCGGGAATTAAATATTGATTTGGTTGCTACAAATGATATTCATTATACGTTGGCTTCTGATATGGAAGCACATGATATTTTGCTTTGTATCCAGACAGGAAAAAAGGTCAGTGATGAAAACCGGATGCGCTATGAGGGAGGACAGTACTACTGTAAATCTCCTGAAGAAATGGCGGAGTTGTTTCCCTATGCACCGGAGGCACTGGAAAATACTGCAAAGATTGCAAAGCGCTGTCAGGTAGAGATTGAATTTGGCGTAACAAAGCTGCCTCGCTTTGATGTGCCGGAAGGCTATACGGCATGGGAGTATTTAAATCGGCTTTGTATGGAAGGGTTAGAAAGACTTTATCCAGAACATGGACAGGATTTGACCGATCAGTTAAATTATGAGTTGGGAATTATCCAAAAGATGGGATATGTGGATTATTTTTTGATTGTATGGGATTTTATTCGTTTTGCCAGAGAAAACGGGATTGCAGTAGGACCAGGGCGGGGTTCGGCAGCCGGAAGTTTGGTTTCTTATACTCTGGGGATTACCAATATCGATCCGATTCGCTATAGTCTTTTGTTTGAGCGTTTTTTAAATCCAGAGCGGGTATCTATGCCAGATATTGATATTGATTTTTGTTATGAGCGGCGGCAGGAAGTAATTGACTATGTAGTGCGAAAGTATGGAAAAGAACAGGTAGCACAGATTGTTACATTTGGTACGCTTGCCGCAAAAGGTGTAATTCGGGATGTCGGACGGGTGTTGGATATGCCGTATGCACAGTGTGATGCAATCGCAAAGATGATACCAAATGAATTAAATATGACTTTGGATAAAGCAATGAAGATGAATCCAGATTTGATGAAAGCCTATGAAGAGCAGGAAGACGTTCACTATTTGCTGGATATGTGCAGACGTTTGGAAGGACTGCCTCGGCATACTTCTATGCACGCTGCTGGAGTTGTAATCAGTCAAAAGGCAGTAGATGAGTATGTGCCGCTGTCTAGAGCCTCTGACGGCTCGATTACCACACAGTTTGTAATGACAACATTAGAGGAATTGGGGCTTCTGAAAATGGATTTTTTGGGGCTAAGAACATTGACTGTGATTCAGGATACGGTACAGCATATAAAGAAAAGTACCGGAATTGAATTAGATATGGATCGAATCGATTATGATGACAAAGATGTGCTGGCAGCGATTGGAACAGGAAAGACAGATGGGGTGTTTCAGTTAGAGAGCAGTGGTATGAAAAGTTTTATTAAGGAGTTAAAACCATCTAATTTAGAGGATATTATTGCTGGAATTTCTTTGTATCGTCCGGGTCCGATGGACTTTATTCCAAAGTATTTAAAGGGAAAAAATTATCCAACAAGTATTACTTATGATTGTCCGCAGCTAGAGCCGATTTTAAAGCCGACTTATGGCTGCATTGTCTATCAGGAGCAGGTAATGCAGATTGTAAGAGATTTGGCAGGTTATACATTGGGAAGAAGTGATTTGCTTCGGCGTGCTATGTCTAAGAAAAAAGCAAGTGTAATGGAAAAAGAGCGTCAAAACTTTGTTTATGGCAATGAAAGTGAGCATGTGCCGGGCTGTATTAAAAATGGTATTAGCGAAGCCACAGCAAATAAAATTTACGATGAAATGATTGATTTTGCGAAGTATGCATTTAATAAATCTCATGCGGCAGCATATGCAGTAGTTGCCTATCAGACGGCATATTTAAAGTATTATTATCCGGTAGAATTTATGGCGGCATTGATGACATCTGTAATTGATAATTCACAGAAAGTATCGGGATATATCTATACCTGCCGTCAGATGAAGATTCCGATTTTAGCACCGGATGTCAATGAAAGTGAAGGAGCATTTTCTGTATCAAACGGTGGGATTCGTTATGGAATGTCGGCAGTAAAAAGTGTTGGAAAAAGTGTTGTACAGGAAATTGTAGCGGAAAGAAAGAGAGGAGGTGTTTTTTGCGATCTTTCGGATTTTATTCATCGTATGAACGGAAAGGAAGTCAATAAGCGAACAGTAGAAAATCTGATTAAAGCAGGGGCTTTTGATTCGTTAGAGGGGACACGAAAACAGAAAATTGCAGTATTTGCATCAATGATAGAGTCTGTGGCACAGGAAAAGAAAAAGACGATTGAGGGGCAGATGAGTTTGTTTGATTTGGTTTCAGAAGAAGAAAAGCAGAACTATCAGATTCGTTTTCCAGACTGCGGAGAATATCCAAAAGAGGTAATTCTTGGATTTGAAAAGGAAGTGCTTGGATTTTATATCAGCGGGCATCCATTGGAAGAATATGAAGAAAAGTGGAAGAAAAATATTACAGCGAAGACAACGGATTTTATTTTAGATGATGAAACACAACAAGCAGAAGTATTTGATGGACAGAAGGTATGGATAGGCGGGATTATTACTTCAAAATCAGTAAAAACAACGAAGACAAATAAACGGATGGCATTTTTGACATTGGAAGATTTGACTGGCACAGTGGAAGTGCTGGTATTTCCGGTGGATTATGAGAAGAACCGAAGGTATTTAGAAGAAGAGGCGAAGGTGTTTATTCAGGGACGGGTAACGATATCAGAAGAAGCACAGGGAAAATTGATTTGTGAACGAGTTGTGCCTTTTTCTAATGTTCCTAGAGAACTCTGGATTCAGTTTCGAGATAAGGAAGAGTATTTGCAGAAAAATGAAACACTGTTTTCCCTGATTCAGGATTCAGACGGAAAGGATACGATTGTAATTTATCTTGCAGCAGAAAAAGCAAAAAAAGCACTGCCTTTGAATTATAGTGTAGAAGTCAATGCACTGCTGCTTTCTCGGCTCTATCCTGTTTTCGGAGAGGGAAATGTAAAGGTAATAGAGAAGACGATTGAGGATATAGACGGAAAGGGAGCAGGATCTAGGCGGTATCGTTAAATAGTAAAAAATAAAAACAGCAGAGATTGTATATTTTGCTTAAAATGGGGAAACTTTTTGTTGTAAATCGAATGATTCTTTCTGATGGGACAAGATTTTTGTAGTTGTTTTGTGCAATATTACAGATTTATTAATTTTAGTTGAAAACGTATTCAGATTGCGCTAGAATAAGCAAGAAGTAGGTAAATTTCTTGGTGGAGGAAACGATTATGGCGAAAGAAATTAAAACGATTGGTGTATTGACAAGCGGCGGAGATGCTCCGGGTATGAACGCAGCAATTCGGGCTGTAGTACGTACAGCGATTGCAAACGGAAAAAAAGTAAAAGGGATTCGAAAAGGGTATCAGGGACTGCTGGATGAGGAAATTATTGATATGGATAAGTCCAGTGTTTCGGATATTATTCAAAAAGGCGGAACAATTCTTTATACGGCTCGCTGTATGGAGTTTGTTACAGAGGAAGGGCAGAAAAAAGGTGCTGAGATCTGCAGAAAACATGGGATTGACGGACTTGTAGTAATTGGAGGGGACGGATCATTTCGTGGAGCACAGTGTTTGGCAAATCTTGGAATCAATACGATTGGGATTCCGGGAACGATTGATTTGGATATTGCCTGTTCCGATTATACGATTGGATTTGATACAGCAATTAATACAGCGATGGAAGCGATTGATAAAGTACGGGATACCTCGACTTCTCATGAGAGATGCAGTATTATTGAAGTAATGGGACGGCGTGCTGGATATATTGCACTGTGGACTGGAATTGCCAATGGAGCAGAGGATATTTTACTTCCAGAACGATATGATAATGATGAACAGGAATTGATTAATAATATTATACGAAATCGGAAGAGAGGAAAGAAACACCATATTATTATCAACGCAGAAGGGATTGGACATTCAGAAAGTATGGCTAGGAGAATTGAAGCAGCTACGGGAATGGAAACAAGAGCTACAATTCTTGGGCATATGCAGCGAGGCGGAACTCCTACCTGTAAGGATCGAATGTATGCTTCTGTTATGGGTGCTTATGCGGTGGATCTGCTCTGTGCTGGAAAGAGCAAGAGAGTAGTGGCTTATCGTCATGGAGAGTATGTTGATTATGATATCAATGAAGCATTGGCAATGAAGAAGGATATCGATGAGTATCAGTTTAATGTCAGTAAGATTCTTTCTCGATAGAGAGATTGGATGTTTGGGCAGTGGTATGCTGAGTGGGCGGGGTTCACTCAGCATTATTTTTTCAATAGAATGGAGTAGATATGATTACTAGCAGTAATAATGGGAATATAAAAAATATTGTTGCTTTGCAAAAGAAGGGGAAGGTAAGAAAAGAACAAGATGCTTTTGTGGTAGAGGGGATTAAGATGGTTTCAGAGATTCCGGCAGGGAATTTGATGCAGCTTTATGTGGCGGAAAGTTATCTGACACGGCAGGAACAAAAAAAGGAATTGGAGAAAATTGCAGATTTTCATGGAGTTGTGTATGAAGTTGTGGCAGATCGGGTGTTTCAGGAGATGGCGGATACACAGACGCCGCAGGGGATTCTTGCGGTGGTTCGGCAGCAGCATTATAGGTTTGAGGATTTGTTTTCTGATAAGCGGGCGGTGCATCTTATGGTTTTGGAGGGGATACAAGATCCCGGAAATCTTGGGACGATTCTTCGAGCTGGGGAAGGAGCGGGAGTTACTGGGGTAATATTGTCGAAAGGGACGGTGGATTTGTATAATCCTAAAGTGATTCGGGCTACGATGGGATCGATTTATCGAGTTCCTTTTTTTTATACGGATCGGTTTTTGGAGGTGTTGGGGGAGGTGAGAGAAAGAACTACTTTATATGCGGCGCATCTTTTGGGGGAGTGTTGTTATGATCAGGCGGATTATAGAGGGGATACGGCTTTTTTAATTGGGAATGAGGCAAATGGGTTAAGTGAGGAGGCAGCGGGGTATGCAAAGTGTTTGATTCGAATTCCTATGATGGGGAAGGTGGAATCGCTTAATGCGGCGGTGGCGGCGTCTGTACTTATGTATGAGGCTGCACGGCAGAGGAGGAAGAAGTAGTGTTGTGAAAAAAGGGAGTTTCTTTCACCGGACGCCAGAGGTGGGTTGCTTCTTTCCTCTGCTTGCTCCGCTCCAAACGGTAAGAACGTCTAAGACTTCTGTATTTAAGCACATCCAACCATTCGAACCGGGGCGCAATTCGCCCGTATTACAAGGCAAAACGTGGTGGGCGTAAGGAAAATTTTCCCATCTACAACACTGCTTTTTTTCTTAACATACGGGCTAAGCACGCCCCTTTTTTTGCATACCCTGCATGGAAGCAGGATATGCAAAAAATTCTAGGTGTTTCCAGACAGAAGCCCAAGACGTTCTAACCGTTTTCCGAAGTCGCTGGCAAAGGAAAGAAGCAACCCGCCTCTTGCTGTTTGTGAAATCATGGCAGAAAGAAGAGATTCTTTTTTCGTTCTGGTGTCCCCCTCTTCCAAAACCGAATAAAAAGGATAAGTAAAACGCCCCCTTGGATTTACCAAGTGAGCGTTTTTTGTGATTTTTAATATTCAGAACTGAGAAGGAAATCCGCTATGTGCATTGTCTTAATACCCTCATGGTTTCCTTCTGAAAATTCATCTGTCGTGAGAACATATTTGGGGTAGTTATCGTGTATTTCAAGCAAATGGTCGTATTCCCGTTTTTTCGTCTTTTCAGATTTAATTTCCTGCGTAACCTGAACATATACCTTTTCATTTTGCTTTGTAGTCACAAAATCAATTTCGCCATCTCTGGTTTTATACACATTGACGGTGTACCCACGCCTGCAAAGTTCCAAATACACGATGTTTTCAAGGCTGGAAGCTACGCTGTCTGCGTTATATCCAAGGACGCTGTACCGAAGTGAAACATCTGCAAGATAGAATTTTTCCTGTGTTTTCAGAAAAAGCGATTTTTTCGCACATCATAAAAGAGAGGATGTTTTATTATGAAGCAAGAATAAAAATCACAAGGAAAGAGGAAAGGGAACACATGGAACAGTTTAAACTTGCCTGTGAATTAGTTAAGCTGGTTCGGCACTTTTTTCCAGACTTTTTTCCATTGTTAAAACAAATTCCAGATTCCTGATACTAGAGCTATATAATATACAATTTTTGAGTTTTCCATTTTTGAAATTTGCACTTTTGAAACCTGCATAAAATCAATATTTTCTATAAGAAGGGCAATCACAACTGACAATTTCTTATTGGTTTCGTATTGATATGGCTTTGCAGAAAGCGGACAAGAAAAGATGGGGAAACTCAAGATACAATTATATTGACAAAATTAAAAAAATATTATAGCATAAATAACATAGACTTTACAAAAATATACAAAAGAATTCATAAATGAATAAAAGATAACATAAGTATCATTTATCAAAAAAGGAGGTAATTTATGACATTAAAAAAATAACAAAAATATTTTTAGTAATTTTATGTATGCATTTCATGACAATGATTAATTCAGTATCAGACCTTTTAAATAACCAAGATGAAGCTTTAGAAGCATATGAAAAAATATCAGAAACATTTAATTTTCGAATGGATATATTGTCAGAAGATTATCCAGATACATTCGCTGGTTGCTATTTAGATGAAAATATATTAGTAATACAATTAACTGATAGTAAGGATCAAGAGATTTACTTAAAAGCATGTGATTACTCTCCATATGTTCGATTCGAAATAAAAGATTATTCATTTGAAGATTTAAAATCATTAGAAACACAAGCATATGAAACCTTTCATATGAACATAGTAAAATCCTATGCAGATGTAAAAGAAAATGTAGTTGTTTTAGGAGTTCCACAAGAAGAATATAAATTATATCAAAAACAACAAAGTAAATCTTCCCTTCCAATTAAAATAATACAAGAAAATGCAGAAAAAATCATAGTTGAAAATGAATCCATATCAACTACAAATATCACAGATACATTATATGCAAATGGAAATCTTATGAAAGGAGGAGAAAAAATATATCACACATATAATACAACTTGTTCTATGAGTATATGTTTTTTTGGAACTTATCAGAATAAACCAGCACTTATTACATGTGGTCACTCTAATCCAGTAGGAACTAATATTTCTTATAATGGTATCTCTCTTGGAAATGTTTTATATCAAGGATTAAAAAAATTTAATAGTATCCGTAATGGTGTAATATTACCAACTTCAAATGGAGATTTTTCAATAATTGATATTAGTAATCACCCAGAACTTATTTCAGATAAAGTACTTGGTCAAAATGATGTAAGTATAAGTACAACAAAGAGTGCTAATGTAATAGCAGGATTACAAGTTAGTTATTATGGCTATATGTCAGGATATGGAACTGCAACAATAGAACATACTTTAGTAACTTTTATAATTCTTATCTAATCAAAAATTATATTTTTAAAAGCCTTGTAATATTGTGTTTTATAATTGGATAGGTACAAATTTTATGATAGGGTACAAAATTTAACATGAAAAATAGTTTAAATTTGAGAGTAAATGATTATTTATCATTTTTGTATTATACCTCAAAATAAAGAAAAATTAGTAGAACAAATGAAAGTTCTTGATTACAGGACATCTTGAATAGGTAAAATATGAAAAAGTTGCAAAGTGGTGTAATAAATAGAACAAAAAATTTTAATCAACAAAGAAGTATCATGTTAACTACCTATGCCCGAAAGGTCATGGACTTGTAACTGCCCGGTCGTAGTAACAGCTTATGTTTCCGACTTTTTACTCCAATAGGAATTGCTGTCTAAACTCTCATGCCATGTAGCAAGTGTTCCATGCGTTTAAGATTTTACATTGACAATGGATTGTATTAAAGACATTCTATCTTAACTTTTCAAAGTATAAAGAGTGCCTTTCGAGCCATTGCTCCCAACGGTTTTCTTTATGTATAAATGGTAACATAAAATAATGTTTTTTTGCAAGAATTTACAAAGCTTTTTCCACCGCCTAAGGGCAGTGAACTTTCGCCTATTACAACCGAAAGGATTTTATTTATGAAAAAAAATTTTATTCTTTTCTTTTTCTGCTTTCTGGTTATAATCACTTTTACTATTTTTTATTATAATTCTAATCAAAATCAACCCGTTTTACAGATTCTTTTTGATCAAGACATTTATGATGGAGGTGATTTTATCTGCTATAATCTACAAATTGAAAATAAGAAAAAACAGCCTATTTACTTTCAAAATAATTCTTTTTTTGTAGAGATTGCTTCAGATCAGGGATTTCACGCAGAAGTAAAAATAGAGGGTTCTCAAAATCAATATGAATTAGCTCCAGAAGGTATTATTTCAAAAAATATGACTGCTTATAGCAGCTATGAATATATGTTAGCCAGTGGAGTAAAAAATTTTTCCTCTTGTGTAAAACCAACAGAATCCTATCAGCCAGAAACAGCACAGATCTTTTTTAATGGGACACAAGGTCTTTCTCTTCCTGCTGGAACTTATCAATTTTATGCAGAATTTTATTACTATTTTGATAAAAATTGTGTGACAAAACCAGTTACTGTAAAGTGCCAAAAAGAGATAGTTATAAAGCCAAGTGCAACAAAACCAGTTGAAAAACAAATCATAATCGAAGATCGTGTTATTTTTTATGCCAGAATAGAAAAAACAGATTATAAAACAAAAGAAGTTCTGCAAACATGGGCTACCTATGATTGGTTTGAAGAAGGATGGTTTCCATATAATTATCATTATTCCGATATGCCGAATCTAATTTGGATTACTTTAGTTGACTGTGCTACCCAGAAAGAAACCGATATTTTAGGAATGGATGGGCTCGGAGGATACAATCCTGAAGTTTACCAAGGTGCTTATTATTTCAGTCCTTTTATTTTTTCTATTTCAAAAACAGGAAATTATATTATACGTTATTATTTTTATTACTATATGGAAGCCAACAGTGAATTAAATTTAGAAATAATCGAATTTCCAATTACTGTTACTGAAAATGAAAATAAAAAGGAATTTGGTTCAAAAGAACAATTTCAACGAATAAAATAATTTACAAAAAATAACTTCTAAATAAGCAAGTAATGTATTCATACCAAAACTATTTAAAATTTTAATTCTTCTAAAACTGAATAATTCTCCCAAAACCGAATAAAAAGGATAAGTAAAACGCCCCCTTGGATTTACCAAGTGAGCGTTTTTTCGTATTCTCAGATTTAATTTCCTGCGTAACCTGAACATATACCTTTTCATTTTGCTTTTATTGACATTTAAGGATTGTATGCTATTATATTTTTAAGGTGAGTCCTACCTAAATATTTTTAGAAAATGTCCTTTTTCGTACATTCCTTTCTTTCATTAAAACCACTTAAATACGGATTATTTAAGTATTATCTCGTAAGATTCGGTAAAAATTTGTTGTACTTTTCTTTTCAAAGCTGCTAGAATCCGCATAAATACTGGGTTTATTTATCAGATGTCCGCATAGTCGGAAACAATAAAACATCCCGAATCGCCGGCTGATTGGTAAGCAGCATAACCAGCCGATCGATTCCATATCCAATTCCCCCAGTAGGAGGCATCCCAATTTCTAATGCATTTAAAAAGTCCTCATCGGTATGATTGGCTTCTTCATCTCCTGCAGCAAAAGCCTCTTCCTGTGCAGCAAACCGCTGCCTCTGATCAATAGGATCATTTAACTCTGAATAAGCATTACACATTTCCCGTCCAGTAATAAATAATTCAAACCGTTCCACATAGTCTGGATTAGAAGGTTTTCTTTTCGTAAGCGGAGAAACCTCCACTGGATGATCCATCACAAAAGTAGGCTGAATCAAATGTTCCTCTGCAAACTCTTCAAAAAACAAACTTAAAATATCACCCTTTTTATGTCTTTCCTCATAGTGAATCCCTTTTTCATCTGCAATCCGCTTAGCTTCTTCTGTATCTGCGATTTGGTCAAAATCCACTCCTGCATATTGTTTTACTGCTTCTACCATAGTAATTCTTGCAAAAGGTTTTTCTAAATCAATTTCCACATCTCCATAAGGAATGACAGCACTTCCATTGACTTCCTTTGCTACATATCGAAACATGGTTTCTGTTAAATCCATCATACCAATATAATCGGTATATGCCTGATACAATTCCATCAAAGTAAATTCTGGATTGTGTCTGGTATCCAGTCCTTCATTTCGAAAGACACGTCCAATTTCGTATACCCGTTCTAACCCGCCTACAATCAATCTCTTTAGATACAATTCCAGTGAGATCCTCAGTTTTACATCTTCATCCAATGCATTATAATGGGTTTCAAATGGTCTTGCTGCTGCGCCTCCTGCATTGGATACTAACATTGGTGTTTCCACTTCTATAAAGCCCTGCTCGTCTAAAAAGCGGCGAATTGAACGAATGACTTTCGAACGCTTGATAAATGTTTCTTTCACTTCTTCATTCATAATCAAATCCGTATAGCGCTGACGATAGCGAATATCCGTATTGGTTAAACCATGATATTTCTCCGGCAAAATCTGAAGGCTTTTGGAAAGCAAAAGAATTTTTGAAACATGAATGGATTTTTCTCCTGTCTTTGTTTCGAATACTTCTCCCTGCACTCCGACAATATCCCCTACATCATATTTTTTAAAATCGGCATAGGATTCTTCCCCTACATTATCCCTTGCTACATATGCCTGAATTTTTCCCTGCACATCCTGAATATGACAAAAAGAAGCCTTTCCCATAACCCGTTTTGCCATAATACGACCTGCCACGGAAACAGTCTTTCCATTTAATGTTTCAAAATTTTCAATAATTTCCTTACTATGGTGTGTCACATCATACTTTGTAACCTGAAACGGATCTTTTCCCCGCTCCTGTAAATCAGCAAGCTTTTCCCGACGCACCTTTAATAACTGGTTTATATCCTGTTCTGCAGGATTCTTTTGCTGTTCGCCCATTTTTGCCTCTCTTTCTGTAATGTTTTACTGCTTTTTTATTAATTTACTCTCTTAATATCAATAACACGATACTGTACCATACCGCCTGCCGGAGTTTCTACCTCTACGACATCCCCCACTCGTTTTCCGATTAAAACCAAACCCAGCGGTGATTCATTGGAAATCTTTCCCTGCAGACTGTTTGCTTCTGTTGACCCTACAATTTGAAAATTTAATTCCTCATCATACTCAAAATCCAACAGCTTTACCTGACAGCCGACATTGATTTTATCCAAATCGACCTCATCTTCTACAACTACTTCTGCATTTTTCAAAATTTTTTCCAATTCTTCAATTCTAGCTTCAATATCTCTCTGCTCGTCTTTTGCTGCATCATACTCTGCATTTTCCGATAAATCCCCCTGTTCTCTGGCTTCTTTAATCTTTTGTGCAACTTCCTTTCTCTTATAAACCTTAAGATCCTGAAGTTCATTTTCTAACTGTTTTAAACCTGCATAAGTTAATATATTTTTCTTATCCGCCATTTCTTTTACACCTTTCTCTCCTTACTTTACCTTCTGACTTTTCACAAAAACAAAGAATCCGGCAAACCGGATTCTGGTTCTCGCCTCCGCCGCCTCCCGCAGCAGTTTCCCTCTCATCAGCCAACTGGCATTTATCAATATTCCAGATTCCAAATATTATATCGAAAAACCTTTACACTGTCAAGAAATTTATAATCCTGCAAGAAGTTTTTCTAATTCCTGATAATTTTCCACCATATTTACTTTATTTCGAAGCTGTGCAGAATGGGGATAGCCTGCCGTGTACCAAGCAACATGCTTACGCATTTCACGTATACCGATATACTCTCCCTTTACTTCTAACTGGAGTCTGGCATGTCTTAAAATCATAGTTTTCACCTCCTCTGCAGACGGTTTTCCCCGATACTGTCCTGTCTGAAGAAAATCTAATATCTGCGAAAACAGCCACGGATTCCCCTGCGCTCCCCGTCCTACCATCAATGCATCACATTTGGTATCTTCCAGCATCTTTTTTGCCTTTTCCGGGGAATTAATATCTCCGTTTCCGATTACAGGAATCGACACAGCATCTTTTACCTTCCGAATAATTTCCCAATCCGCCTTACCAGAATAATACTGTTCCCGTGTTCTGCCATGTACAGCAATCGCAGCAGCTCCAGCATCTTCTAACCGCTTTGCCATCTCTACTGCATTTACCGTTTCTTCTGTAAACCCCTTTCGAATCTTTACCGTAACCGGTTTTTTTACCGCCCTTACCATAGCCCGAACAATTTCTGCCGCCAGTTTCGGATCTTTCATCAAAGCAGAACCTTCTCCATTATTTACAATCTTAGGAACAGGGCATCCCATATTAATATCAAACAGATCATAATCGCCCCCTTCTAGTTCTCCGGCAGCCCAAGCCATTACTTCCGGTTCTGAACCAAAAAGCTGAAGTGCAATAGGGCGTTCTTCTGGTCTGACTTCCAAAAGAGCTTTTGTATTTTTATTTTGATATAATAAAGATTTTGCACTGACCATTTCCGTATAGAGCATCCCGCATCCCTGTTCTTTGCACAAAAGCCGAAAAGGAATATCGGTCACTCCCGCCATTGGAGCTAAAACCAAGTTATTTTCAAACTCTATACTCCCAATTTTAAATTTCATCCCGTTGTTAAATTTCTCCTTTATAGTTAGTATTTTTTTCATAAATCAGCCGAAGCCCTTTTAATGTCAAATTAGGATCATATACACAAATTTTTTCTGTAGCCTCTGCAATAATCTTTCCCAATCCCCCAGTAGCTACCACTTTCATATCAGCAAACCCAGTTTCTTCCCTTACCTTTTCAATAATATACTCAGTTTGTCCAATACATCCATACACCAGACCAGCCTGCATACTTTGAATTGTATCCTTTGCCAAAATAGAATCTGGCTTTCGAATCTCAATTTCAGGAAGTCTTGCGGCATCCTGCCAAAGTGCCTTTGCACTAATTCGAATCCCGGGAGCAGTAATTCCGGCAATAAATTTTCCGTCCTCTGTAATAACATCATAAGTAGTTGCTGTTCCAAAATCAATTACAAGAACCGGGCCACCATATAATTCATAAGCCCCCACTGCATCCACAATCCGATCCGATCCGATTTCATAGGGATTTGCCGTTACAATTTTAATCCCAGTCTTGGTTCCGGGTTTAATTTCATAAGGAATTTGGTTAAGATACTTTTTTACCCCATTATGAAAAGAATACATTATCGCAGGCACAACAGAAGATACAATAACTGCATCAATATCCTCTGCATCAATTCCCCGATGTTCCAACAAACTGCAAAGCAGCATCCCATACTCATCGGAAGTCCGGCTAATCTTTGTAGTCAGCCGAAAACTAGCCTCTAATTGTTCCCCCTGAAATACTCCCAATGTAATATTTGTATTTCCCACATCGACCACTAACAACATATGCCAATCACCTCTCCTTTATAACTGTCAAACTTTTATTTATATTCCTTCAATAAGTCTTTTGAATAGAGGACGCCAGATTCGAAAACGATGGACAACCTGCTGTTCCACGTTTCCAAAAAGTAAGAAGTTCTAAGACTTCTGCAGTTTCATACATCCAGCCGGACAGACCGGAGCGCAATTCGCCCGCATGACAGTCAAAACGAAACAGACATCCCAAAAATGCTGCCTGCCACCAAACAATCCCGTTCCGATACAAATGCGGGCTAAACACGCTCCTTTTTTTCACACACTGCATGGAAGCAGTATGTGAAAAAAATCTTATGTTCTTAAGCAGAAGTCAAGAACTTCTAACTTTTCTCCAAAGTCACTGCAGGCGGTTCACC
>CAJUGZ010000030.1 GCA_910585855.1 uncultured Lachnospiraceae bacterium
CTTCCAGATAGACCACTTTATCATTCTTTCCATCCCCTGTACGATCTATTTTTTCGCAGGATGCAAAAGAAACCTTTGACCAATCAATGTTGTCATATCGAACATTACTTTTTGCATATCCTGTCATATAAAATGCTCCACCAAAAATAGCTGCCAATAAGGCAGCAATTCCTAACACATACTTTTTTTTCATTTTCCTTTTCCTTTCCTAATTTTTTCCTTTTAATCGTAAGGTCTTGCACACAAAACAATTTCATCCACACCCCAAATATTCCGATACACAACCTGTCCTTTTGAATAAGAGGCTTCAATTGTTTTTCCATTTCCTGCATATAGTCCAACATGGGTGATACTTAAATAACTGTCACAGGGTTCATTTGCCCAGAAAATCAAATCTCCGGGTGCTAAATCTTCATATGCAACTGCCCTGCCTTCTGCCACCATCTTTCTTGCCTGATAAGATGCCACATTTGTTCCCTGATAGCTTAAATCAACCCCAACTTCCAAATACACCCTATAGGTAAGAGAACTACAATCGTAATACCCTTCTTCATATCGTTTTGCCTGACTATAGATTGCTCCAACTTTTGTCATAGCAACTTGTACTGCTTCACTTCCTTTTTCACCCGGTATCAAATTTTTATTAATCTCAATTCGATCACTTTCTGTTAAAGAACTTCCATGACTTTCCCCGGATGCCTGCTGCATCAATTTCCGATTTTCTGGCTTCATCAACTCACATAAAATTTCTTCCTCTTCCTTATTAAAATATCCTGTGCGAATCAAATCCATATAAGATAATAGCGTTACGGTTATTGTCCGATCGATTTCATAATAACTTTCTCCTTCTTCATCTTCATAACTAGATTCAACATCATCTATTGTATAAAAACACATAGTATCAAATATTTCCTGCAAGTTTTCTGTATTCTCTTCTTTAAGAACAAGAGTAAAATCTCCCATATTGTGCTTGACAGCATATACGGTAAGAATATCATAATAAGTATCTGGAATCCCATCCCCTTCTAAATTGGCATATTGTAGTGTTACAGAAGCAATAGATGTTCCATCTACACTACTTTCGGCTTCTATTTCCTTTAAGTCTGCCTGAAATTCTTTCTGCATCTGAAAGATTAATTCTCCAGCAGTTACCTGTCCTGTTTCCAGATTTCCAATAGGGAAAAATACTGCAAATGGGGATGCTAAAAGAAGCTGATAAAGAAAAAAGAAAGGTAACGATACTAAAAATAATAGTATCACCTTTCCTATTATCCATGTCATAACAGTTTTTATTGTAGCAGCAATGGCTATATTTACCTTTGCAACTACAATATCCTTTATTACAACAGACATTTTTTCCTGATTATCATTCTGAAGCATATGAATATAATGCGTTATCATTCTTTTTTTCACAACAGTCTGATTCTGTCTTTCCTCTAGGCGGAAATTTTTCCTATCCGTTTTTCTACTTTTATCTCGTTTTTTTCTTCTTCCTTCCTGTCGGCTTCTGTCACTCTCTTTTCTGCTTAGTCTTTCCTCTTTCTTTTCTGACTTTTGCCTCTCTATCGTCTTTTCATTCCGTTTTTCCGTTCTATTATTCTTACGTTTCGAAATAACATCATTTTCTAACCATTTTTCTGGTGTTTTACCATGAACACACTGAATTTTTTCCTCCCAAATCTTTTTTCTTTCACCATCTCCTTTCCATCTACTACTAGAAACTTTTGGCTCATAACGTTTTCTTCTTGTTGTAGCTTTATTATCCGACAGTATGTTCTTTTTCCCTGTTTCCCTCCTTCTTTTACTTCTATTTCTACCTCGCAATCTTTCTTCTGATTTTTTAACAAAATCTTTCCTATATTTATCTCTATATCTGCTAGTAACGAAATTTCTTTCTACTCTATTTTTTCCATTTTTTTCAGAAGAAATTGCTCTTCTCCTTCCCTTATGCTTATCAGTAAAGAAATTCTTTCTATTTTCAACACGTTCTTCCTTATCTATGAAAAAATTTTCTCTATTCTTATTTCCTTCATACCTATATTGGTCAGCAGAGAAAGGTTCTTTTTTTCTATCACTTCCTTTCTCATTCCTTTTAAATTGATTCGCAATCCTCCTTTCTTTATATTCATCATATGATTTACTCTTTCCTGATGAAGATTCCCTATCCTTTTTTCTATCACCTTCCTTTGATTCTTTTCCTGTATTTTCCTGCAGATCTTCTGTATAATATTTTCTTTCTGTTCTCTTTCCTTTTTGCCTTTTTTCAACTTCTTTTCTTTGTCTTTTTTCCTTACTTTCTTTCTTCTTTAAGGTATAATTATCACCCTTTAATTGTTTAAGAGAATCGGAAGTTGAATTTTTCTTCCAAGCATATTTTCTCCCTTTCCTAATCCCAGAATTTCTTTTTCTTTTTTCTGAAATATGCTTCTCAATATTTTTTGCTGCATCCGTTGTTATATCATAAATCTGCTCATAAGTCTGAACTACTTCTTTTAACTCTTGTCCACCCTCTATCTCATCTGCAGCAATGCTTCCCCATACAGCAGCTTGCTCTCTCAGCCCTCCTTTTTCTTTTTTTCTATTCTTTTGCTGATTTTCCTTTTTCAATTCTTCCTTTTTCTCTATTTTCTTATGATAGATAAAAGCAGTTTTTCTTACCGCTTTCCAAACTTTTATTTTTTGTTCTCTATTTAATAAAAAACTTCGCTGCTTCTTTTTTTCCCCTAAAAAAAAATTCCTTCCATTTAATTTCCTATGTTGTTTTTGTTTCCCCTTATCCCCACCCACCTCCCTATCCCCTTTTCTTTTTCCATTTTTCTCTTTATATCTCATCTTATTCTTCCTCTGCCTGCAGTACCTGCTTTTCATAGAAATTTGTATTAAACATCTTATAAAGATCACTTTCTTTTGGAATGGTATTATCCACTACAATTTGCCTTTTTCCATGAATAATTAAGCATTTTCCTTCATCTGCCTTCTTTAAATATTCAATTTTCGATTCCGAAATATCAAAATTTTTTGCAATATAGGCACAATCCGAACTTTTCTGTTTTAATAAAGCAATATAAGCAGAATTCGTAATTAACGTATCAAATCGTGGACTTTGAATCAGATCAATTGAATTTTGTGTAATTCCGGTTGGAATCCCTCCGAATTTTCTCCATGTTTTCCATGAAGACACAAGAAAATCTGCCGTTTCTGGCTCATTTAATAAATAATGGGCTTCCTCAAAATAAATCCATGTTGCTTTTCCTTTTTTTAAATTTTCTGCCACACGATTGCTGATACAAGTCATAATCACTAGCATACCAAGAGTACGAACAGATGGTTTTAAATTCTTAAGACCAAATCCTAAAATTCTTGCCTGAATATTGGTATTTCCTTTTCTTGAAAACATATCCAAACTCCCAGCTGTAAATGGCTCTAAATAAAGTGCCAAGTCTTCTGCTTCTATCTCCTCCTGTTCCTTTACAATTTCCAGAAAATCCAACATGGTTTTTTCCTCTTTCCACCCATCTGAAAAAAGAATTTTGGCACAACGGCTAATAATGGCTCTTTCTCTTGGTGTCAGGCTATCCTCTTTACAAGCCGCACAATGACTGTATAAATAATCTGTCTTTTCTGCAATAGCCTCCTTTTTATCTTCCCGATTTTCCGAAATAGCAAGCGGATTAATCGTAATATCTGCATTTACATCAATATTGACATAACTTCCATGATACCGTGATACAAACTCAAGATATTCATTCTGATAATCAAGAATAATAATATCATCTTCTGTATTTAAAAATACCTGTGACATCTCATTTTTGGTAAACATAGATTTTCCAAATCCAGTTAAGCCAAAAATCCAGCCACCGGGAAAAGGCAGTGTCTTCCGATTTCCAATCACTTCATTTCTTGAAATTTCATTGACTCCATAAAAAATAGCCCCCTCTCCCGGAAGGCTTAATTCCTGCACATTAAATGGATGAAATGCACACAAAGATTCTGTCAGCATGGTTCGCTTAACCTGTATCTGACGTACCCCAATCGGAAGCAAGGTATTCAAACCTTCTCTTTGACGGTTTTCTAATAGTTCAATCCGACATCCTTCTCCGGCTCTCTTAAAAGATTCCGTCAAATGTTCTAATTCTTCTTTGGTTTCTGCATAAATCAAAATATAAATTCCAACTAAAAAAAGAGTTTGATCTTCCTCTGTCACAGCATCTATCATATCCTGAATATCTTTTTTATCCCTTTGCTTTTTATAAGAAATATCAGAAGAAAAGGCATTTTGCTGATTCCGTTTGATTTGTTGCCGCCGAATGGTATCCTCCACGCCAAGATAACAATTATCTAATATAGCAATAGTATCATCTTCTTTAATTGGTACTACATCAACGGTCAGCATACTATGACCGGGAATGGCTGCCAATTCATTCATAAAGCGATCCGTTACTTTTCTGGTATATTTACTAATATAAAGCACTCGACTATACTTTTCCTCATCTATAATCATCGTTGGCAGATATTTTAATTTTTGATTACAGAGATCATTTTTTACATCACGTTTTTGCTCTTTCCATTCTTGATAATCAAATCCTAACTGTTCTGTTTTATCACAAGAATGGTAAAACCCATATAGAATTTCCATCCGCTCTGCAGCAGAAAAAGGAATGAGAACGGAATCCATTTTTCGAAAACGCTTGATCAAATCAGCTTCTAAAAGAGTAAAATACGATTTTGCTTCCTGAAAATCTGGTTTTTCAATGGTTATTGTAAGGTATCGTTCCCTTACCATTCCATTTGTTCCACCACTAATTTTATCTTTTATATACTCATTATAAAGTTCCCGAAAGCTATCAAAGTCATCGTTTCTCTTCCTTAAATAAAGATTTTTCTCTTCCTCCTTTTTTCTCATTTTATGATTGATTGTAATTTTAAACGGAACACCCACGGAAGATAAAAAATCTTCATAAAGATCTAATATCTGATTTTTTCCTTCCTCATCTTCTGTTTCATAATTCACATCCTGTAAAAAATAAGTCTTTGACCACTTTTTATCTGTAAGCTGAAAAATGCCATCCTCAGAAAATGCCAAAAATTCCAATGTTTCTTGTACGCTTTTAGGCGTCTTATAAAGTGGCTCATCTGGTCTGCTGTATTTATCCAACCTGCCAAAAGACCACTTCATTTTATGTTTTTTCATTTTTCCTTTTGTCTTTTTCTCCTCCATTTTTTTCTTATCCGCTCTCGAACGTTCCACTTTTACTTCCTCTGTTGATACAAAAAACAACGTTTTCGAAAACAATAAGGAAAAATATTTTTTTATGTACTCCATTGCATCCATACCATCCTTATGAAAAAATCCTAAAAAGATAATAGGAAGAACAGCAAAGACCGCTAAATAGCTGCAAAGCAGCATCGGCAAATGAAAAAAGCTATAACCCGTCCAAAATAATACGATTCCTGCAATCCCAGCCAAGATCATCGAACAAACCTGCTTGACTCCAAAATCCTGCCATACACTTCCTTTCATTTCCGTTAGATCTCTGTTAATCTCAATTTTCACTCTTTTTCACCTCTCTCTTATTCATTACAGCCCAAACATTCTTCCTGTCCAATCCTTTGCTGATTTTACTGCTCCTACTGTAAGAAGGATCGTGCAGCCATTTAGGATTAACTGTATCATAACTTGCAAAAAAGCTGGCAAATCCGATGTCATTTCCATAATATCGCTTGTCATTCCATACATCATAAACAGATTGCTAATTTCAATCGACAATACAATACTAATCCCTTCCAATAAAACGGATGCCAAACTTTTCAAATAACTTATCATCACATCCGTAATTCTTCCACTTCCCGCATAGGTTGACATTGCAACTGCTCCATATGGTATCATAACTAAGGTTCTTAAAAATCGAAAAAATACAGCATAAACCAGAAAAAAGCCACAGGCAAGTACAAGCAGGAAAAGAACTACCAGTACAAGAAATGCAAGAAATCCATCAAAAAAACCAACCTGTTTTATAATTTCTTTCTGTTCTTCTGTAACACCAAGTTCATAACTGCCATCCATGCCAATATAGTTTACTAAAACTCCTACGCTTCGAAACAATACCTGAATCACTTGCATAGAATAAGTAACAAGAGCCTCTGTAATCGAAAGCCGCAGAAACATCCTTAGAATATATTCCATCCGCATATCATCCTTAAATGACAAACTCTCATTTGCCCACCCTGCCAGAAAAAAAACTGCTGTTAAACTCCCTCCAATTGCTACAAAAACAGGTTCTAAATTTTTTATCAGTTCCCACGGCTTCCCTCCAGAAAACTGTTCGGGTGCTTGTACCAGAAGTTCAAGAGCAAACCCAGTCATACTATTCCATAACTGGAAGGCAAACTCCAACAGGTTAAGGATACTTTCTGCCATATAGATCCTCCCTCCTTTCCTGATTTCTATTATCTATTCCTATTAAAGTCCAAATGCTGCAATTAAAACACCTGCAGCTGCCATAATAAATCCTCCTCCAATTCCCATTAATGCGGAAGATAACCCTGCTGTATCCTGTTGCTGTAAAGAACTACCCAGTGAAAAAAGATTTTTTATTACGATAATGATTCCTACTGCACTGACCACTGCAATTGCTAATGCTTTAACAATGGTAAATGGTTGTAATACCTGTTCCACTACAGCATCCGTGTCTGTAGCATAAACCATACTTTTATAAAATAATAAAGAAATGAATTGTAACAAAAAAATAAATGTCCATTGACAACGCTTCTCTATCTCTATTCTTCTTTTTAAAAATACTTTTTTCTTTTTTTGCATCATTTTCTCCTTATCCTACCTCTTCTATCTGCTTTATTTTTTGAATTAATTTCCAATCTTTTAATAAACTCAAACGCTTCTGCTCCATCTGATGAGCCGTCAGTTCTGGATTCAAATAATCCTTTACCATTTCTTCAGGAAGTTCTTCTAATCCTTTTTGTATTTGTTCCATCTGATCCGAAGCAAACTCTACTTCTTGTAAAATTTCTAATATAGATTTTTTCTTCCACTTTCCTAATTTCTTCTGTTCTATCCTATTCTTTTTCCATTTTTGCCCGATTCTCTCTTGTTTTTCTATTTTATCAAGCGATCCTTCTGTTTCCTTTTGATCCATTTCCTGATACTCTTTTAATATAGAAATATCTTCTTCATCCGGCAAAGCAAGCAATTCCTTTAATGTCATTGTTGTCATATAAACTTTTTCGCCTGCCTGTGCTGCTTTTTCATAATAAGTGATAGAATCCTGATTTAAAATTTCAATCCCAGTCTGATTTTCTTCTGAAATTGGAACATGACGATATTTTGAAAACTTAATTTTCCCATTTTTCAGGATATGATGTTTGGTATCATACTTTTGATCATAAACGGGATCAAAACCGCTGATTAACACCAACGCATGACTACGTTTCAATTTTCGGACTTCACCCGGCGTCAAAAGTTCCCTTCCTAATACATCGTAATTTTTTCCATGTGATGGCATTTTTCCACGGGAAGAACTGGTACTTCGTTTATTGATCGTTTTCTTGCCCAACTCCTCTGAGATATATTTATGACTGCTTTGTTCATTTCCCCCCAAATAAACTAGTGTATCACAGTTTCCAACTATGGTTTCCCATTTTTCTCTCTCAAACAATACCTTAAGCTGTCCCATGTTTTGTATAAAAATATTGACACTAATATTGCGACTTCGCATCGTGCTTTCTAGCTGCATAAAATCATCTGGTAAAGCAACATTGGGAAATTCATCCAGCCAGAACTCTACTGGAATCGGCAATTCTCCATCAAACATAAAATCTGCTTGATAATATAATTCCTGAAATAGTTGTGTATAAGCCATTCCTACTATAAAATTATAGGATTTATCTACATCTGGAATCACACAAAATAACGCTGTTTTCTGCTTTCCATCACCATTCCACCCTATTCCAATGCTGGCAAAATCCATATCATCACTGCTTAATATTCTGCGAACCCCCTTCGTTTCAAAAAATGCCATTCGAGAATTTGCACTAATAATAATACTCCTGATTGTATCACCTGCACCACGCATACACTTCCAATAGGAACGAACGGCTGGATGTTCTTCTCCTAACGGAGAATATTTTTCTAATTTCTTCATAATCCTGTCCAATTCACTGTTTCCCTCTTCGGTCACTTCTGCCTTTGCCAGTAAATCAAGAAGGGTATTAAAATTTTGCCGTTCTGGTGGTTCTTCCAACCAGACATAATAAAAAAGGGATTGCAGATACAAACTCTCCGCTTTTTCCCAAAAAGGATCTTGAGAACTACTTTTTTTCGGTGTGGTATTGGCAATTAAATTGTTAATCAGCTTTGTAACGTCCTCTTCTTTCCTTATATAAACAAAAGGATTATAACGATCACTCTTTTCCATACTGACAAGATTCAATACTTTAATCCGATACCCTGCATGTTTCAGTATCTCTCCACATTTCAGTAAAAGTTCTCCTTTTGGATCAGTGACCACAATCGATCCTGCCATTCGGTAAATATTTGGAATTACAAGCCGGAACGTCTTTCCCGATCCAGAACCTCCAATTCCAAGCAGATTGTTATTCAAATTCGTATGTTGTGTATTGGTACTCATTCTTAAATTCTCGGTAATAATTTTATTTTTTGACGGATTGGAATCCTTCAGTTGCTTTGTTAATGCTTTTGCAGACAACCAATCTGACGAGCCATACTCTTTTCCTATCATATAGTTTTTATAAAACTGCGTATAAAGAAAAAACCAAATCATTACGATTGATACGCTAATTAAAATAAACCAGATACTATAGGTATTCCAATAGTTTTTTCCAAACGGATGCAGCATGATATAATTTACTCGATCCGCCACTTGTTCCATTTTCATTCCCGGTTCATAGATCCAAGAAAATAAATATGCCAGATAACTAACAACCAAAAGTTCTGCCACCAATAAAGACCAGTTTACTTTCTGTTTCATCGTTTTACTGTCCCCTCTTTTAGTTTTGGCATTTTAGATTCTAATGCTTTCATTTTTACTGGTTCTCGTTCTTTTTTTCCTCTCCAGTTTCGATCATAATACTGATGATACAGGGCTTTTGCACTGATTTGAAATTCTCCTTGTCTATTATTATCAAATACTGTCAACATTTTATTTTCCTTATACTGTACAAAATAGGTAGTCCGAAAACGTTTCCGTCCATCCTGAAAAACGGTCTGATTTTCTGTCATAGTAAGTTCCGTAATTGGTACAGAAATGTAATACTTTCCATTACTCTTTGGCACTTTAAAAAACAATTCCTTACGTACTTGATCGACATGGTCAAGTAATATTTCATCCATAGAAAACTGAATGAGTGTTTCATTGTTTTTCGGATTATTTTTTTCTGTCCCTCTATCATGCATGGTCAGTTGTTCTTTTCCTACCCCATCATAAGCAGCATGTTCCGTTTTATAATAATTTTCCTGAAGAATTGTCGTTGCTATCGGATCATAGTGATCCTGATAAAACTCAGTAAACGGTTCTGATTTAAGTTCTTTTCCATCCTTTCTGTACTGAAGAACCATATCTTCCTTTTTAAAAAAGGTATGATATTTTCCATGAAACAGCCACATTTTTTCTTTTGGAATTTTTATATAAGCATGATCTCTGCTATAAGGAACTCGGACAAAATAATGATCTTGCATTTCCTGATATACATCTTCTTTTTTAATAATACACCTTTGATAAGCAGGATTTTCTAAATAAGCCTGAAATCTCTTTATTTCAAACCATTGACTTTGTTCTAATCTGGGAATTTCCGACTCATCCTGCCGTTCAATTCTGGGAAACACAACTTGTTCTTTTCCAAATGACTGAAATTTGACGGCATCTGGATGTTCCTTTAACTCTTTCTCTACTTCACCAGAAAGTTTTTCTACTTCTTTCTCTTCTGCGTTACTTACATAATCACTTTGAGAGATTATTTTTGCATGATTTAGATATTTCATTAAGGCATTCATACGTGGTAAAGATTCAGAATGAAACATGACTTCCATCTTTCCATCTCCCTTGTTTAAATCCGGTAGTTCACAATACAAAATGCCATACTTCTTTGCTAATTTTTGAAATTCCTTTTTATCCGCCTCCTCTATCTGAAGAATCTGAATATCACCTCCCCTTGTAATCAATTGTTTCACATTCGTTTTACCGATTTCTCTATTATCCTTTGATAACGCATGGTATACAGCCATCCCCATAATCTTAATACCCTTGATTCCTACTGCACCTGTTACTTTTAGAGTAACTGCCATTCCCTGTATCAATAACTGCAAAAGCATAATGGCGGACTGTTCTTCATACATCGTCTTATCCCTCCCTTTTTTGTTTTCTTAATTCCAAAATCAAACGACTTTGTTCTGCCTGTTTCGCTGACAGTCCTATTCTAGCAAACTGCATAACCTCTTTCATAGAAAGTCCATGCTCTATCCCTAAACGAATTTGCTCTAAATTTTCTTCTGGTAATTTTCCAAACAAACGAATTAATTGCTCCTCTTCGGATCTTTTATGAAACAATTTTTGCAGATATATGGTTACAGAATGATTTCCTCCTTTTTCTGATTCTTTTTCATTTAATTCGATCCATTGTTCTTTTAATGGCTCTTCCATTTGTTTCTCAGTCTTATCCATGGTATCTACTTCTGACTGCTGCTGTTTTTGGAAGAAAAAAGATAATTTTTGATTTTCCTGTTTTATCTCTTCCAAAGTATCCAATAAACGCTTTTCTTTTTCTCTTGCATACTCTAATTCTTTTTGCAGATACTGAATAAATTCCTGACTAGATTTCTGACTATCCTGATAGGACTTTTCAATGATACCCAATCGTTCATACTGTTCTTGTACCATTTCCAATGTTTTTATTAAATCGATCCGGTCCTGTTTCCATTCTGATTTTCCTTTTTTTCCTTCCAAATAATGTTTGATTAACTCACCCATTGTTCTGGCATTAAATTCAGGAAGAAGTAAATCCCGAAGTTCTTCCATTGGAATTCCTTCCTGAAATCCTGCCACATACTGTCCCATCTGTGCAGCATTAAAAACAGATTTTCCATTTTGAGTTTCTGAAAATATCCGAACCTGTTCTAATGTCATTCCACTTCGCAAACCTTCCAAAATCCATTTCATAACCTGTGTTGTCCAAGGCTGCTCTAAATAATCTAACTCTTCCTCCGTTAGTCCATACTCAATGGCTTCTTTTAAAAGATAAACCGCATTGGCATTTGCACCATTTTCCTCAAAGATTCTTAAACGTTCCTCACTTTCCATAGCAATCTCCTTATATGTTCCTTTTTATCTCACTTTCCCTTCCATACGCCTTTGTACTTTTTTCTCAAATGTCATATCCTGTTCCTTTTGTTGACTTTTCTGTTGAAAATCCTTTTCTGTTTCGTTATGCTGCAATTCCTCATTTCTGTATTCTGTAGTAGTTTCCTGTCTTTTACCTTTCTTGTTTTCCTGATCTTGTTTAAAAAGACTTTCTACTTGTTGCATCCGACTCTCCACTTCTTTTTGATAATGCTGTATCGTTTGTTCCATCGCCTGATTAATCTTTTCTTGTTTCTGATTTTCCTGATCCATTTCTTGTTTTTCCTGCATTATTTCCTGCTCGTCCATATCTTTCTCCTTTTCTATCCCTACCTTAACTTAAAATAAAGGCACAAATGCCGTTTGAACGGATACAGGAAATTGCAATTCTGTATCTATTCCAAGAAAACGAATATAAGTTGTAATTGTAATTTCCGCTTCTACATCAAATCGACTGCTTCCTGCATCCGAAGCAAATGTACTGTTTTTTATCTGAATCGACAACCCGGAAAGCTGATACTGTACCTGCCCCTCTGCTGTTTTCTTTTTGTAAACAGCCGCCTCTTGTACTAACTGCATCCGATCCACAAACTCTGCTATTACATCATTTCGATCAATGAGTTCTTCAAACCCTCCATTTTCCTCTATATATTGATAAGCTCCTGCGTATGCTTGCCGATTTCCACTAAAAATTTCATCCCAACTTTTTGTAACAGTATATCGAATACTGTCCTCTAAGCAATTTTGCGTATGATCTCGAATCAGATAAATTTTAAGCATTTGCATACCAAGAGAAAGCACCATACAAATCACCAAAACAAATGCACAAGCAAGTAAATATCCCCCACCGCTTTGATTCTTTCCAATCAAAAGCCCTTTCTTTTTCCAGTCCCTCCTTTTCACTTCCAGAACACCTCCGAATAGCCCACTGCCTTTCCAAAAATTGGAATATCTACACTTCCAAACGCCCCCAGATCAATCGTATAGGTCTGTCGTGCAGTAAAGGTAATCTTTTCATCAATCTGAATCTTTTCTGTTCCACTGATATAATTCGTATCAATCTCAATTACTGGAGAAAGGGAATAGGTATCTGCCATATTCGCTAATGTAGTTTGTATTTCACTAGTCACTTCTCCTGCTACTTCTAATCTTCTAATCGCTTTTTCTGCATAATTATTCAGATCAGCTTTTAATATAAATACTGGCAATGTTTCCATCGCAAGCAATAAAAAAAGGCTCAGTACAAATGCACCTACCCCTGCTTCAATCAGCCCATCATATCCTTTTTGGCTTTTCCATATAAAAAATAGTCCTTTTTTCCCTTTTCTTTTTTTCATACCTCCTCCTTCCTACAAAACTGATTTTATTTGTCCCATAAGAACAATTCCCATCATAGTAAAGATAATCAGCAAAAGGCAAAGGAATAAATACATACTATACTTCCCAATTTTTTCTGGCTGTTTAATAGCTTCCATTCTTAGTTGCTGGGTTTCCATCTTTCTAAGGTCATGAGAAAGCATTTCAAAATAAAAAATTCCATCATCCCCACGAATCACTCCCAATAATCCCCGGACAATCTGAGAAAGTGTAACAGAAGAGATGCGAGTTTCAAAACGGTTTAATGCCATCTCATAATTCCCGCTTTTCATATCTGCTACGGTAATATTAATTTCTTCCTGCATAACTTTTCCGGCATTTCGTCCATAATCTTCCAATATCTTTACAATATCTCTTGTAAATTTCAATTCTTGCCGAATCGTATTTGCTAATCTGGGAAGCTCTTTCTCAATATTTCCTTTTCGATTTCGTAACAATACTTCTACTCGGCTGCTCTCTACAAAATAACTATTAATTCCAATTAAAAAAAAGAAAATGCAAGGAATCATCCCCAATTTCGGAATCATTAAAAATACCATTCCAACTGCCATATAACAAACGGCTTTGACATAAGCAAATGCTACATAGGTTTCTGGTGTTACATCCATTCCAGCAGCCGTTAATTGCTCCTTTAGCCGTTCTTTTTTAAACGGCAGCAGCTGTACATAGTGTGATACTAGAACGGCAATATCCATCAAATACATATCCATTGTTTTCTTTTCTGCTTTCGATACATATTCCAGTACCACTTTTGATGTTTCTCGTGATGGAATTTTAAAATAAACTTTACATAATTGATAAACTCCTGATGCAACCAACAATACCTGTATCAATATGAGTACACCTATCATTCCATTCTTACCTCCTGTATTCCACCGGCTTTGTTACTTTAATCACACCAGCTACACTATATATGATAATAGCAACCACAATAGATAACACCAATTTTCCAGCACCTGTTGTCATCAAAGCAAAAAACCATTCTTTATTAATAAAATAGAATAGTGGAACAACTCCGATTACAATTACACACATCAGAATAAACTGTTTTGCAGGTGCATAGATCAATTCCTCCATTTCACTGGTTACAATGCGCACATCGGAGAACTTCTCAACAATTGGTGTCAATGTGTTCTTTAAATTCCGATCGTTCTGACAGGCTAACAACTCATCCACCCATTCCTTAAAAATATCATTTTCGATTTTCCCCTGCAAATTTTCCAATGCAAGTAAAAGATCCGGGTTAATAAGAGTGGCATCTACTACAAATTCTTCAAATGCTTTTTTGATATTCCCCATTTTAATGTAGCCCAGATTTTCCTGAACAGCACGTATAATATCTTCGGAACGTAAATACGAAGTGGTAATTACGGAAATGGCTGTTTCCAATTCTTCGTTTAAAGCTGCTTTCATCTGCATCCCACGAAACTTCATATAAAGAAAAGGAGCAACAGCAGCACCAATACTAAGCGGAGCAATTAAAAATGCATTATTGATGGATAAAGATACGACTGTTCCAATCAAAGCCGCTAATGCAGCTATCACACAGAGCCTAGTAAATAACTCTCTTTGATTAATATAATCTAAAATATCTTTTACTTCTGTAATCAAGCCAATAAAAGCCTTTTCTTTTTTCTTCTTCCGAAGGGCTTCTATCTTTTGCTTCATAGTCAGTTCTTTTTCACTTTTTAATAACTCCGCCATTCCATTTATATACTCAATTGGTGTAAGTCCAATCACTAAAAAAGAACCCAACAAAAGCAAAACAATTACAAATAAACGAAATAACATTCCATCTTCCTCCTTTCTTTTATTTCACAAGAGAAGATAACTGTTCTTCTGGCATCCCATTTTCTCTAAGCCGTTTTACCAAACTCTCCGAAATAGGATTTACTTTTACAAATTCTCCTGTAATCTTTATTTTCCCTTCTGCTGATGTTTCTGTTTTTTTGATTTGATAACGATACAAGGTACGAATTTCTCTTGATTGATCTTTATGAATGATACATTCTGTGACTTCCATAATTCTTCTACTATTATCTTCAAGCTGCTTACAAAACAATACAATAGGAAAGGCTTCTGTCACCAGTTCATACAACGTTTCATCCTTCATATCGTATTTCATTTTACATAACGTTGTCATACGATAATAGGTAGCTTCACAGCCATTCGCATGGGTTGTAGTAATTACAGCATGAACTGTTCGGGCAGCTTCTTGTGCCCCGAACGCCTCTGGTCCTTTCATCTCTGCCACGCAAATATAATCCGGGTTTGTCGTCAGAGCAAACTCTAACAGTTTTTCTGTATCAATTCGCATCCGTTCATCCTCAGAATCCCTAGTTACTGTATGAATCACATTATTTTGGACAATCCCATTCTTTTCACGTTTTACTAAATTAAACTCTCGTGTTCCCTCTTCTACCGTAAAAATACGTTTATTATCAGGAAGGTTTGATAAAAAATAACTCATTAATGTGGTCTTTCCAGAAGAAGTCGCCCCTGTGCAGCACACACTGATTCCATAACGATAAACGGCTTGTATCAGTTGAAGAATTTCTTCTGTTGCTGTTCCATAACGAATAAAATCCTCCTTCTTTAACTGTCTGGGATTTACAATACGAATCGAAGCACATACTCCTGCATCATCATCAATTACCGGCGGCATATAAACGGTAATTCGGATCTTATTATTCAAATGCCCTCTTACCATTGGAGAAGATTCATCCAGAATAATTTTCGATGCCCGTAATAAACGTTTCAATACATCCAATGCATGAACTGGACTTTTAAACCTTTCTTTTGAAGGCTTCTTACTTCCATCCGAATAAGTAATTTTAATATCATCCCAACGATTAATATTGATTTCCTCAATATCATTCCGATAAAGATACTGATCTAATACAGAATACCCCGCCATCTCTTCATAAAGTTTATCTACCAGCTCTACCGTAGTCAAATCTTCCGCTGCAAGCCCATTATCCTCTACATATTTAGACATATAATTCTTTAACTGCCGGATTTGTTCTTCCCCTTCAGCAGATAACAGATTCGAATAGGTACTTGATACATAACCTTGTACTTCGGATAAAATCGAACGAAAATTTCTAGCTTTTACATTCCGATTTCCGGCAAGTGCTTCATTCAGAATTGGCATGGATGCCCTCCTCCTTCTCTATTTTTTTCTTATCTAATTTTATTGGATTATTTTTTTTCTTCCAAGGAAGAAAATAGAACCGTCCCTTTTTCGTCATTTCTTCTTCTGTTTCTTCCATACCCATATGATCAATTTTTTTTGCTAATTTTTCTATCATCTCGTCAATTGGGCTATGTTCTCTTAACATTCCCTTCTCATTCCACTGATAAAATAATTCTTCAGAAAATGGAACAACTAAATCCATCTCCCCATATTTTTCCTGTGCATATGTTATCTCCTGACGTTCCCATATCTGATTCAGCACTTTGATCTGATGCTCCATTCCATACTGAGAATCAGAAAAAACGGGCATCATTGTATCATAATAGACCATATGTTTTGGTTCTGCTCCACACACCATTACATTTCGATCCGACTGCGACAATGCAACGGTACTCAATAAATCAGACAATACATCATTGGAACAATCAATCACTACTCGATCCGCCACAACACGCAGCATAGATATTAACTGTTTCGCTAATTCTTCTCCATAGATAGAAAAACTTCCTGCTGCTGTTTCTCTATAGCGATAACCTAATAATGCGAGATTTTCTTGTTTCGTCACTAAACACTCTCGAAGCAGTGCTTTCTCACTAATGGACATACTTGGGATTGGAAGCAAATGTCCTAATGTACGTCCTCTTTGTTTTTCACTTTCTTCTTCTGTAAGAAGCTGACTGATACCAGAAATCAATGGATCACAAAGCAGCAAGACAACATTTTCCTTTTTTGCATAAAAAGATGCCAGACGAGCGGCTACTACTGTTTTTCCAGCAGCCGGCGGACCCCAAATACTAATAACATTGTGACTTTTATTTCCCACTTCTCCTTCCTCCTAACTTTCTTCCAACAGGCTTTTCTGTAATTCCAGATAAGATGCTGCATCCTCTCCTCGATATGCAAGGGCAATATGAATGCTTCCATTTTCTTCTAATGCAACCAATCGAATTAGCTGTTCTTCTGTCACTGCTACAGTAATCGAAGCTGGAAGTAGATTGGTGTCATCATACTCATTATTCTGAGCAATTTTTTGTGCATCCGAATCCGTTCCATTTGATGCGGTTACAGCTAATACTTCCAAATAAGTCAATTCTTTTGGAATATAGGTTGTCGTTTCCTGTTTTCTTTCTTCTAACAGATCGGCTTCTTCCGTTCTTTTCTCAGTTGCCACAATCGAAACAATATCTCCCTGCTCTAACTTTCCAGAAAGTCCTTCTGCAAATCCAGCCACTGAAATCGAAACTGCTCTTCTATGATCGGAAAGATCCCATAGATACCCATTCGCACTAATTGGCTCTTCTGAAACTTTCCCGGTTACAATATAATCCCCCGGCATTAAATCTGCCATCGCATACTTTCCTATCACCGCTTCTTTCTCTGTATAAACTTCCGAAGCTAAATTAAATTTTCCGATTGTCACTGTTTCTATATCTGCTTCTGTTAATCGTTTTCCTTCTGGAACATACTTCGTAATTCGAATAACACTGCATTTCTCCTCAACCGCCCGATTATATAATGGTGAAAATACAAACGTAAATAAGAGTGCTGCCAAAATAGAAAGCGATCCCGCAAGCACTCTTTTATTTATTTTTCGCTCCTTCTTTTTTCCTTTCTCCATTCCTTTTCCTTACTCCTTCACTCACAATCGTATTATTACACATCCAATACTTAAAAACGGGGCAAGTGGTATCCCTTTTTTCTTTTTATTCCTTGTCTTTGCAATTAAAAAATAAAGACAAGACAAAAACATCGCTATACCAGATGCCCAAAGGACCCGGCTTCCCAACATCATCCCATTTGCAATCATAAATTTGACATCCCCGCCTCCCATCGCATCTGTACCATAGATCCATGCCATCAAAAAAAACGGAAAACCACCAAGAATTGCTCCTAATAGTAGTTCCAAAAAAGGCATTCTGCCAATTCCCACTTGAAATAATGCCAGAATGACGATTGCAATTGGAAATGCATTCTTTATAATTCTTGTTCGTATATCCAATATGGATACACAAACAAGTAAACTATAATAAGCTGCTGTCATTCAAATATTAAACAAATCCAAAATTCGCTGACTGATCGCCGGAATAATATCGTTGCTAAATACTAACTTCATCGCTCCAATGAATACAATCGCAACGACAATAACCCCAATAATAATCACTGATTTTTCTGAAAGTCCATCAAATCCCTTCTCATCCAGCATCACTCCCTGCATTTTACACAAACCCTTATACAACTTTCTTTCCAATTTTCTACAAACCAGTTCTTTTCCTTCTTCAAAACTCTCTTTTAATTTTCTCATTCTAAAATCCTCTTTTCCTTTCTTTTTCTGCTTTATTTATAAAATTTTTGCAGCCAGACATTCCATAACTTTCTTTTCCCTCCTTCTTGGAATACTTTTCTTTGCTGCTCTATAAAAAACAAAAGAAAATCCACTTAAAATCAATCGTTCTGAATTTCCTTTCTGTTTTTGGCAAATAAAAAAAGAATACAACTTAAGTCGTATCCTCTCTACACTTCCATTGTCTTATTTCCTCATCAAACACAGCTTCTAAGTAAACATCTGAATGATTATTTACCACAATTTTACGAATTCGCTCCCTTTCAATTACTTTATGTAGTCCTTCCTGTACCAGTAAAATATCTCCATTTTCTACAATATAGAGATTCATTAAAAAAACATTTATTTCTTCCTTTGTTCCATTTATATACTCAATACAAATATCATGCTCCCCATCTATACTCTTATTTTTCTTGTTAATATACCCACGTTCTCGTACATCTACTTCTAATATCACTTTTCCTCGATTTATTATCAATATATAACATCTTAGCATTGTAATAATACTTAATAAAATAATAAAAAACCAATATACTCGATTATTTGCTGTTATCAAATAAAAAATTTCTATCCCATACCACAAAACATTTTCTATCAAGATACTTTTACAATATTTTATCTGACTTTTTAATTTTCTTTTATTTACATAATAACCATACAGGTGATTATTGAAAATCTCTGTTAAATACACCCAAACAATAGTATGTATAACAAGTAGAACAAATATTATATTGATAAAAGCTATTTCTGTTGCATCTATTTTTTCCAACTGTAACTCATTTTCTATCCATTCCACTAACTTAACAATCAATTCAGATATATGATTCTTAAATAAAATACTGATAATCATACAAATAAAATAATTCATAATTATAAACTTCCTCTGACGGTTTTTTAAATGTTCATCTACCCGAAGAGAAATATTAGATATGGCTTTATTCATTTGAATTACTTCTACTCTGTCATATCCTAGTATTAATATTTTTCCAAATTTACATATCCATTCCCATAACCCATCTATCAATTTTTCTAATATTTTTTCCCACATATAAAAATCCTTTTCACTATTTTTTATGGGATTATTATAACATCTTTATTTGACAGAGTACAACTCCTTTCTTATCTTTTTATTACTTCAAAATCTATTACACCACTTTGCTTTTAATCTAGTATCTCACTAATCCGCCAATCATCATATACTGTACCATCAATTTGCACTGCATCCGCCGACTGACATTGCAGCATACCAGCTGGTGTCCAGCAATCAATCATATGAACATATATTTTATAATTATCTGTGTATATATCCCTTGCATCTGGATACCAAAGCGGTGTAAAATGTGTTCGTGTGTTAAAATGAGAATACCTGTTATGCTTAAATTCCAATTTTGAACTATTATTTCCTTTATTGGTTATCTCTCCTAATCTCCAATAAGTTTTATAGTAAAATTCTGGAAAATAAAAAATACTATTTTGTATAGGAGTAATATCACCACTATTATATGTTCCATTTACATATGTACTTACTAATGCATCCACTCCATATCCAGAACCAATTTGTATTGTTCCTCTGGATGTGTTTTTTGCTGTAGGACATTTTTCATCTGCAGATAACTTTAATACTCCATTTACTGTTGCATAATAACGATTTTCTTCATAAGTATAATAAATTTCTACATGTTCTTCTTCCTCATCATACTCTTCCCCTGTTTCTGGATCAGTGTAAGTATAGGTTTCATACCAGACATTCGTATGAGCAACTGCAATCCATTTTCCCCAAGACAAGGTAGAATAGCCATCAAAATGATTTCCTTTCTCTCTAAAAGCATCTTCTACGTCATCCTCTCTCCAATTATCTGGCTTTCGAACAGGCTTTCCATTTTCATCCGATGCTTTTGGATCAGGTGGTTCATTCTCTCTTAATTCCTCTATTACAATTGGTATAGTTACTTCATAACTTCTTCCACTGATTTCGGCATAACCAGTAATATTTTGTGGAGTAGAAGGAGTATGCCATTTGCACCAAACAAGTTGACTTTCACCTCCGGGCATTACAATTCCATTGACCCGATAAGAATCTCCATTGATATAAAATGTAACACTGATTGGATCATCTGGTGTCACATCAACGGAACTACTTACGGTAATACTGGTAATAACATCGGTATCACATCGGTAAACATATGGTGTAGAACTAATTTTTAATTCCTCTTCTGGCGGAGGAGGAGTAGAATCTCTAAAATGTACAATTCCGATTCCCAAATAACGAAACGCTTGTTCAATAGAAGCTGCACTATACGTTCCACCTGTCCATGCTGGCACACCAAGTTCATCATATTCAAGGAACATGGAATAAGCGAGATTCTTATAGGCAAGTGTTTTAAAATATGTTCTTAAAGAACCACCAGTCATCATATCCATCGTAAAAAATTCATGTGCTGTCATAGCATAGTATTTCCCAGTGTAATAAAAATAAATAATCGGTTCAATCACTAATCTGTAATTTCCACCAGTTAATTCATCAAATGTAATTCCTGCTAAATTTGCAATATAAGTTAAAGTACCATTATCTGTAAAATATGATTTAATTACTTCTGGGTTACTTGTTCCATAAGTAGAACTAGAAATAATAATTGGTAATGGATGATCTGGTACATGTGCTTCATAATTATTATGCCTTGCTACTAAATTTGCTGCTCCAGTTAAATACGTTAACTTACATTGTTTCTTAAAATGGTAAATATCCCTCCCAACATATGATTTATTTGATAAATCAATCGGAAAAAACATTGTTGTTCCTGTAGTTGCATCTACAATTGTTACTCTAACACCTTCATCCCCCGGAATCCATTGATTACTGTGACTACCTTCTCCCATTTGTCCATGTCCACCACCATCAATATTACCCTGTCCATCTGCACAAACAGGCACGCAAAGTAAAATCACATTTATACAAAATATAAATAATAATAATAATAACTTATTTTTTTGTACGAATGATTTCATTTATTCTATCCTCTCTTTTTCTAATATTAAACAATAAAAAAGACATAGCCGAAGCTATATCTTTTATAACATCATTTTTCTTATACTTTTTAATATCCTGTATGTTCTCCAGTTAAATCAAAATGAGCTGGAATACTTTTATTTGTATTAACATCATATTCTTCTGCATTTGCCCAAAATGCATCCCAACTCACATTTCCTTGTGTTGTTTCTTGTTCTACAAAAATCGTTGTAGTTTCTGGTTCTCCCCCATCAGAATTTATTGTAGTTTCTGGTGTACTTTGTTCTGTTGTTGTAGTTTCCTGACTTTCCTTTTCAGAATCTTCTACTTTATTTGATTCCTCTGTTGAAGTAGTTACTTCAGGTTCTTTTGTCGTTATAGGTTCACTATATGTATTTCCACTAGTAGCCTGTGATGGATTCTGAATAATACCACTATAATCTCCATTTGTCTGAACAGTTGGATCTTCCTCTGGAATCACCTTTTCTGTATAAGTTGTTGTTTCTATCACTGTATCCCCTGCTGTTTCTGTATCAAAACTCTGTGTTTTTACTTCTGCTTCATCTTGCGTTGCTGCTTCTGTCTGTGCAATAAGAGCTGCTATAGATTCTTTTTTTGTTGCTTCTTCTGACAAGCTAGACTCCTTCGCTAAAATCCTATCGGCTTCAGATTCCATCCACGCAAGTTCCTCTGTACTGAACATTTTTTCTGTTGATTCCTCTACTAATTCTATTTGAGTATCTGCCTCTGTAGAATCCTCTATCTGATTTATTTTTACTGAACGATTATAAAAAGAAAAAACTCCTACTGCCAATGCTGCTATTACTATTCCTGATGTAACCAATACCTTATTTTGATTATTTAATTTCTTCATAATAAAACCTTCCTTTCCCCTTTTTTAAGTCTATTTATTTATTATTAGTATACCATATAACCCGCATTTTTTCAATGTTTTTTAAGAATTAATTAGAATAAGCTTAACTATAAAATCATTATTTTGTATCCCGCTTTTGACACAAAAAATTCTTTAAAAAAGATCATAAAAAAGAAGAGGTACTATTCTCCTCTTCTTTTCTAATTATAATTATATCATCTTTCTTATTAGATGTCTAACCATTTTTACTCTATTTACTCTTCCACTTCTTAACGAGATAATGTCGAATGTTTTGGTTGTTTCGGAATATTTAATAATTTTTTAATCTCCGATGCTGACATCTCCATAATATCCTCAATATCAGAAATATTCATCCCTCTCTGATACATCCGTAAAATCATTTTTTCTCTTTCTTCTGCTCTTCCCTCTGCTCTTCCTTCTGTTCTTCCCTCTGCTCTTCCCTCTTCTCTTCCTTCTGCCCTTCCCTCTTCTCTTCCTTCAATCAAAAGAATTTCCTCTCTACTTAATTGTTCCACTGCCATATTAATAACCTCCTTACGTGCCAAAAACTCTGTTAAATATCCTTTTTTTAAAAACAACTCACATGTTTCTACCACGATCTGTTTTGCTTCCTGTGTAGAAATCGATACCTCTTGCTTCCAGATCCCATATCGTATTACATTCACAAATATCGCATATTGTACGACAATATTCTCCATCGTTCGAAATCGTTCTGGAATGATTTCCTCCTCTAAAAATCGTTTTACCTCTTCTTTTGTCATTTCCATATGAAAACAATGCACACGTAATTCCAAATCAATCTCCTGTTTTTCCTTCGAAAGATAAGAGTCAGAAAGCTTTTGAACCGTTTCTAACTGCTCGGATGCTTTGGAACAAAGCCCTGTAAATATAGTATAACACTTAACTGCTGGTATTTCAATTTCTTTCTTTTTATATAAAT
>CAJUGZ010000031.1 GCA_910585855.1 uncultured Lachnospiraceae bacterium
TGCAGATGGCGATTTATATTTTATGCAGAATGGGACAAAATGGTATGCTTCTCATGAAGGTCATCAACATGATTATATTCCTTCTGGTGCTTCTTGCAACAAGAACTGGAATTGGGCAGGACAAGAAGGTCAGCCAACTTGGGTGTGGGGTGGGAATGAGATTAATAATATGTATGTATACAATCCTAGGAATTTCCATGTAAATTATGCAGATAGTGCTGGAAGTGCAGGTTCTGCTAGTAAATTAACAGCAAACGCAGGTTCTTCTATGCAGCCTGTTTATTTTTCTGGCGGTGTTCCGGTAGCAACTTCCGTGCGTGGGGTAGCAATTCAATCTTCTACTCCATCTGATACGGCTGTACTTTGGGCTTGGTAAGGAGGTAGTATGTCAGTTAAAAAATATACGGGAGGGGCTTGGCAAAATATTAGTTCTGCTAAAAGGTATTCAAATGGGACTTGGCGGGAGGTTAGTGAAGTAAAGGCTTATAAAAATGGGGCATGGGAAAGAGTTTTTCCAGATGAAGTTTTAGTGAAATATTGTTCTTTAGATTTAAGCGAATATGAGATGAATGTACAATGTATTCAAGTATCGGAGAATGAATTGAAGATTTCTTTTCGTTCTAATATAGATACTTCTTTGCTTTTCTATTTAGATTGTTCTCAAATTATAACGGATGTAGAATTTATTTTTTCAGCGGATTATAGTCCAGATGATGATTTTAATGTGTCATTTTTTCGAAATTCTAGAAAAGTTTTAGAACGTACAATTGAAGCGGGAGAAAGTTATGTGAGTACGAGTGGTTTTGCAGAACAAATTGTTGTAAGTACTAGTTCAGCTTTTACTCAAATATCACAACTGAATTGGCAAAATTATGGGGTAAGGATGCCGTCAGATATAGACTGGCATTTTTATATTCGATCGGCAAAAAATAAATTAAAGTGGAAATAGATTTAGAAAGGAGCTTTTTACAATGAAAATTAAAGTGGGAGCAGTGGAGTTACCAGTAAAAAATTTTTACCCATTTCGGTACTCAGATGGAAAAATGGTATTACGGTTTGATGTAAAGCAATCTAACATGGATTTTCAGGAATTGCGGGAAGTATTGCAGGAGAATCCGAATCCGATTGAATTTTATCAGGAAGAGGATGACACAAAACCAGCTTGTACTTATTACGGCTACAGTGAGTTTACTGCATTATATGAACATGAAACGTATTCGGTGGAGCAGGTCACACCAAGCACATTGCAGTCTGCTGTAGAAGCCTTACAAGCGAAACTAAAAGAGCAGGAGGAGGTGCTTTCTCAACAAACGCAAGTCATTCAAAATCAATTTTCTGTAATTGGCACATTAACCGAGGGCATTTTAGAAATGAGTATGGAAGTGTATGCAGAGCAGCAGAAGCCGGAGGCAGAGCAGGAACAGGAGCAGCAGAAGGCAGAACAGGAGGAAAATTCAAATGAATAAAGAAGCCGTTGCAGCCATTTGGGCAAATGAAATTTTAAATAACAGAAAAGATTTTCGGGATGTACCTGTAAAATTGCAGCAGGAAGTACATGCTATATTGGAACGATTGGGCTTTACTTTTCAGAAAGCGGGGGATAAATGATGGATACACAAATTTCAAGAGAAGAACACAAAGAGTTTGTCCGCCGGATGGATGAAGCGAACGAGCGGCAGAGTAAGCGAATTAGCATTTTAGAAGATGAAGTGCGGCAGATTAGCGATTTAACAATTTCGATTAACCGAATGAGCATTAGTATTGAAAATATGACTGTTCAGCTGGTGGAGCAGGGAAAACGCCTTCAGGCGTTAGAGAACAGGGATGGTGAGATGTGGCGCAAGGTTACAGGATATATCATCACAACGATAATCGGGATTGTGGTTGGATTTATTTTTACGCAGATTGGATTATAGGGAAGGAAGGTATGATTTTTATGAATATGGAATTTTTTATTTCGCACTTATCACAATTAGTGATTGTTATAGCAGTTATTTGTACTCTTATCTCTGTGATAACAGAGTTTACAAAAGAAATTGGATTCTTCAGGAAAATTCCAACGACTTTGCAAGTTTTGATGTTTTCTATGATAATTTGTGTCATTGCTTTTTTTGCGTATCTCTCATACACTGGAATCGCATTTACATGGTATTATTTTGTAGCGGTTGTTTTTGCAGCTTTCTTTGTGGCTATTATATGCTGCAAAGGCTGGGATTACCTTGTTGAAATCTGGAAGCGATTTTACAGAAATTAAGATAAAAGGAAGGGTTAGCTATGAGAATAGTGGAAAGCATTTTGACAAAAAATCCTTGTTATCAGGGAGGAAGAAACATCACAGTAAAAGGGCTGATGCTTCATTCGGTTGGTTGTCCTCAACCTTCCGCACAAGTTTTTATAAAGATGTGGAATCAGGAAAGCTATCGTTCCGCCTGCGTCCATGCTTTCGTAGATGGGAATGATGGAACAGTTTATCAGACACTTCCTTGGAATCATAGAGGTTGGCATTGCGGTTCTGGCAGTAAGGGCAGCGGGAATAATACTCATATTGGAGTAGAGATGTGTGAGCCTTCTTGTATTAAATATACATACGGAACAAGTTTTACTTGTTCTGATTTAGCAGCAGCAAGGGCAGTTGTAAAACGGACATATGAGGCAGCAGTAGAACTGTTTGCTATGCTTTGTAAGAAGTACAATCTGAATCCACTTGAAGATGGTGTAATTATTAGTCATAGAGAAGGGAGTATCCGGGGGATTGCCAGTAATCATGGCGATCCTGAACATTTGTGGAGCGGACTTGGAATGAATTATACTATGGATAGCTTCAGGAAGGCGGTAGCCGCTGCCTTGAGCGGGTCCGCTCAAAAAGACACATGGATTCAGGAGCAGAATGGACGCCGTTGGTATCGGCACGCTGATGGGAGCTACACACGAAACAACTGGGAGCAAATCGGCGGAAAGTGGTATTATTTTGATGAAAATGGCTGGATGCAGACAGGTTGGATTTCTTGGAAAGGGAAGTGGTACTATTGCGATTCTAAAGGCGTGATGCTATCGAATCAAGTTTTGACCATTTCGGATAGTACGTTTGGAAATGAAGTATATGCTTTTGCTGCTGACGGGCATATGCTGACGCAGAGGAATAACAGAGGGGCATTAATGTAGGACTATCTTTTGAAAATTGTATGAATTTCAAAAGATAGTCAAAAGGTATTCAAAAGATAGTCATTATTGCAGGTACAAGGCAGCAGGAGCATCCATCCTGCTGCCTGTTTTTCTATGTTCCTATATGTCTGATTTCGGTTCATCCAATCGGACGAACCGAAATCCTGCTGCCTGTTTTTATTCGGTCATTCTTTTATAGAGATGCTCATTATATCGTTTGAGCGAATCTCTTTCATTCTCATAAATTTTACCGTTTTTAAACCACTTATTTATATTTGAATCATTTTGCATTTTCGCTTGTTCTCCTAAAAACATATATGCACTTTGGATTTCCTGTTCAAAATTTTTAATTTTCATATTTTTCTCACTTTCTCCCGTCACATCCCTGACGGGTGGAATCATTTGCGGAACTCGATCTTAAACTTCTTCTTTAATCCGTTGAATTGCACTTCTAATAAGCATGTCAATTACTTCATCATTACCAAAACGTTCATTCCAGACAAATTTATTTGATTCGCAATCAAAATACAATTTTATGTCTGTATCCAATAATGCTAATGCTTTCTTTCTTGTTGCACGATTTTTATTAGAAATATCAATACCATTAACGATATAACAATAAGCATTTAAACTATTTGTATTTTCTACAAAATTCAAATATTTTTTAAAATTATTTATATAAATTCTCTTTCCTTTTTTATCCCAAATTTTATATCCAGCGGATAAAAGACGTTCTTCTATTGATTCAGGAGCTTTTGCTTCTGCCCATGCCATTTTTAAGCATAAACTCCAGATATTTTTTGAATCTTGTTTTTTAATTTCATGTGCCCGTTTCATGATTTTTGATTTATTATACATTTTCGATTCTCCTTCTATTTATTTTTGTGGAACTGCAAGTCCGGCAGCAGAAATTTTCTGCTTTAATGTTAAAGTTTTCATACCAGTTCTAATGCCCTTGATTCCGTTTGCCTTTGCAAACTCTACTAATTTTTTATTGTAGTCAAGACCGCTTGCAATTCTATTTTGTCGTTCTTCCTCCCATTTCTTTTCCTGTTCCGTTACATTTTCTGCTAAACAAGACTTCGGACACCAGAAGTCAATGTAACCAAAATCGCTATTAGCTCTGAACTTAAGTGCCTTTTCTGTTTCGCTTAAAACCGTTAATTCTCTGCTAATAATAGAAAGATTAATGATATATCTTTGATTTTGATTGAAATTTTTTTCTAAGAACCATTTCTTTATTTCATAACTCTTTACTTCTTCTTTAGAAGCTGGAGCTTTTGCTTCTGTCCAAGCCATCTTTAAGCAAAGACTGAAGATATTATCTTTATGTTCTTTTTTTATTTCCCATGCTCTTTTCATAATTGATTTTAAATTAAATTTCTTCATTTTACTTACCTCCGACTTGTTCGTATTTCCTTTTGTTAATATTAGTATATCACTAATAAAAGTTATTGTCAATAGTTTTGTAACTTTTTTTGGTAATATTTTTATTGACTTTACTTCTACTATATTTTATAATTATATTGGAGGTGATAGAAAAATGTTGAGATATAAAATTAATGTTTCAGATGCTCTTAGCAGAGCAGGAGTAAATAAGTATAAAGCTAAAAAGACAAAGGTTATAAGTCAGGAAACATTGACAAAACTTGCAGAAGAGAATGTGACTGGACTAACCTTAAAAACGATCAATACCGTGTGTGCAATTTTGGAGTTGCAGCCAAAAGACATCTTAGAGTACATTGAAACTCCAGAGGATGTAGAAGAAAGAAATAAAATAAAATCGTAAAAAAGTCATTGACAATAACTAATAAAAGTGATATACTCTAATTAGTTCAAGGGAATATCAAAAAAATTCTTACTCATTCTTGCCAGTCAGGCAAACGAGAAAAATTGAAACTAGTAAACAGATAAACCTAGGAGGATTAAAAAAATGGAAAATAACGTAAAATTAACAGAAGAGCAAGTAAAAGCAGCAGAAAAAAGAAGTAAATTCATTGAAGCTGTGAATAATGGTGATTGTGAAACAGTTGAAATCGGAAATTTCTTCAGTGATTGTTATATTACTGGGGAAAGAAAAGAGGAAGCTGCAAAGTGGCTGAAAAACCACACTACAACCGAACTTTTGGAAGATGGTGCAGTAGAAAATATTGTTAAAAAAATCAGAAAGTGCGAACAAATGTTTGATGTAACAATCGGAACACTGTATTAAAAAGGGGGAAAGTTGATAAGGAGGGCGGGATTTCCCGCCGCTCCCTACCAAAAAGATTATAACATAAAAAGAAGAAAAAATAAAATAAAAATTTAAAAAAATAGGACTTTTAAAGAAACAGGAACTAAATAATAAATAGAACAAAGGGAATTTGTTCAAAAGAAAAGGAGAAAAAAATGAAAAAAGCGTTTAAAATTGAAGAAGCAATTAAGAAAGCGGGAGAAAAATATGAAAAATTAAGAATCAAGAGCGGACTCACAGATGAGAAAATCGAAATCTTGGATGCAGTTGCATCAGCAAAAAACAGATTTAAGAGAAGCTCCCAAAACGAATGGTATACAGAAGGGACGAAAGATGAAATTCTGAAGAATTTAACAAAAGTTCTAAATATTGAGATTGAATTAAATGAAATTAAAAATTTGTTGCTTGCAAAAGCAACTTGTAAAAATCTTGAAGAATTTCAAGAATATGAAAATTGTTTCCTTATTAGCGATGTTTACGCCGGCGAAACAGATATTTCGGATTTTGATGTCATCCGGCATAGATATATCGTCACTTATGACGAAAGCGGTTACATTGATTATGTAGGCGAATTAGATGAAAATATAGTTTACGGTGGTGGGTACTGCCGTATCAGCGAAGAAGGATTTCAAAACGAATACCCAGAATATAGTTTCCTCGTTAAATAAATTTTTACAAAAGATATGACTTTTGGAAAAAGAGTTCCTAAGTAATAAGTAGAACAAAAAATAACTATTAAAGCTGCCCTATAGCAGCTTGGAGAAAAGAAAGGAAAAAATAATATGAAGAAAATTTTAGTAAACGCTTTTTCAGCACAGATGTTAAAAAATGTATCCAATGGACTGAATGTCCATTTTCAAGAAATTGCAGCAACGGACATTCCAGCGGATGTTCAATCCGCAATCGGACATACGGACACGGCAGCGGTATTAAGCAGCTTGCTTGGATTTGAAGTTCCGACTAACAGAATTAATGTATCTTTAGACAGTGAAACAATTTTGTACTTAGCCCAACTTCAAGGCGGGCGGCTTCCAGAAGGTGCTACAACACTTCCAGACGGATTTTGTTTTAAGTTTTTGAAGGTCTTTATCCCAAAAATTTACACATGGGCTTCAGAGGATGGAGGTTGCTCAGGCGGCATGGTAATTGTCGCACCAGATGAAGTTGCTCCAGCAGGGAAGTATTATTTAAGAATTGACGATTAAATTTAAAGCTGTCCCTATCGGCTACACGGGGGAAAGAAAGGAAAATTTATGAAAACGATAGATATTTATTTTGAAATCGAAAAAGTAGAAAAAGAGGACGCTATTAAGCAGTTTGAAGAAAAATATCCAGAACTGACTGGGGTTTTTACAGAAGAGAGATTAACAACAGTATTTCATTCCGTATTCAGTAATCTTGGAGAAAATAGCGATATTAAAACGTATGATTTTTATGATAATGATACGAATAATTATTATTATATGGAAGTATTATATGGAAAATTATTGCATGAAAAATATAAAGTGTTACATGTCGCTTTTAAAGTTATATTACGAGAATATAGTACTCCTGAATTTGAAACAATATCCCGACATGTGGTATATGATAATTCCTATAAAGGAGATGAAAATTCAGAACTTGAATCTATACAGGAAGTCATAAAGCAAATCGAATATTTAAGTACTCATAAAAATATTTTTTATTATGTCTGTTTAGATATAATAAGTTTGTATGAAATGTTAAGTTTAAAAAAAAGAAGAATATGTTCCCTTCAAATAGGGTATAATACAATGGATTTTTTAGATATTTATAGAAAAACAAAAGATGCTCCATGTTTTTGCATGGGAACTAATGTAATTAGTAGAGATAAAATTTCCGTTTATGAATTTATTGATTTCGTGATATGGTTTTACATAACTTTTCATTTAAAAGATTTTATTGATTATTGTGATTTAGAATATTATGTAGATGAGGAATATTGAAAAGAAAGGGAAAAATGATGAAAACAACAGATATTTATTTTGAGATTGAAAATATGGAAAAAGAGGATGCTGTTAAACAATTTGAAGAGAAATACCCAGAGCTGGCTGGAATTTTTACAGAAGAGAATTTAAGAATGGAATTTGACTATTCTTCAAATAGCCTTGAGTATGATAGAGATGTTGTAGCATATGATCTCTATGAGGAAGATACCAAAAACTATTACCGCATGGAAGTGTTATATGATGACGGCAAAGTGAAACATATTTCTTTTGAAGTTACATTAAAGACATATGACACTTCTAAATTTAATACATCATCTCGATATGTAGTATATGATAATTCCTATAAAGAAGGGGAAATTTCAGAACTTGAATCTATAAAGGAAATCATAGAACAAATTAATTGCTTAGACACAGATGAACAAATTTTTTATCGTGTTTCCAGAAATATCGTGGATTTGTATAATATGTACAGATTAAAAGATTCTTCACATTCAGAACTCTGGATAGAAGAAGATTTATCAAATTTTTGGGATATTTATGAAGGAGCGAAAAAAATTCCGTGTTTTCGTAAACAAAAAAATTTAATCAATATAAACAAAATGCCTGTCAGTGAATTTATTGATTTTGTAAAATGGTTTTATACAAATTTTCATTTAAACGATATTATTAATAGCTTTCACTTAGATAGATATGCAAAGAGAAACTTTTAACATATAATTGAAAAAATGAGTTTTACGAATTTATAATTGAAAGAAGCCGGTCAATGACCGGCTCTTTTAATGAAACTAACAATTATGTTATTTTTCTCCTTTTTGTCTTATTTATTTTTGTTGATGACATCATAGCTCTGCTTACACACACAATCAAGTTAATTCTGACTGAATAATAGACAATGATTTATAGAGGAAATTGTTCATTTTTTTATTCTAATAGGGGATCGAATTATCGTTGGAGAGGTACGGGGAGAAGAGGCATTAGATTTGCTGCAGGCTATGAATACAGGACACGATGGATCATTAAGCACAGGACATGGCAATAGTCCACAGGATATGCTGAGCCGTTTGGAGATTATGGTATTGATGGGAGTGGAAATGCCGATTTCTGCAATACGGGCGCAAATTGCTTCTGCGATTGATATTTTGATTTTTCTTGGCAGGCTGCGGGATCGTTCCAGAAAGGTTTTAGAAGTAGTGGAATTGACCGGCTATGAAAATGGAGAGATTCAGACACATACATTATATCAGTTTGTAGAAACCGGGCAAGAGAAGGGAAGGATACAAGGGGAATGGCGTGGAAGCAAAGAAAGGCTCAAAATGAGAAAAAAACTTCTGGCGGCTGGAATCTGCTGGGAAAAATAAAAAAGGTAAAACAGAAAAAAAGTAAAAAAAAGGAAACAGAAGAGTTTGGTTATAAAGACTATATATTTACAAAAAAAGAGTGGTTCGGCTATGGTGCAGTTTATTTTGCAGCAGTAACTATAGTTGGATATTTATTCTATAATAGTATCTGGTTTTCTGTTGTTATGATTCTATTTTTATTTCCTTATTACAAATTGGTTCAAAAAAGAGAAGCACAAAAACGTTTAGAGAAGTTAAAGGACGAATTTAAAGATGCATTAACCGCTTTGACAGCATCGCTTCATACTGGTTATGCGATTGAAAATGCATTTCGGGAGGCTTATGCGGAACTGCTTTTATTACATGGGGAAAATGCTTTGATTGTGCAGGAATTTAATTATATGTTAAAACAGATGAGAGTTAGCCGAACTGTAGAGGAGGTGGTACAAGAGTTTGCTGTACGGAGCGGATTGGAAGATATTCAAAATTTTGCACAGGTTTTTTCTATGGCAAATCGCAGCGGTGGGAAATTGATTTCGATTATGGATGCAGCATCGGAAACAATTAGTCAGAAAATTGAAGTAGAGCGGGAAATTTTAACTATGATTCAGGGGAAAAAACTAGAACAGCGGATTATGAGTATCGTTCCGATTGCTATGATAGCTTATCTTCGAGTAGGAAACGGGGAATTTATGAATGTATTATATGAAAGTCTTATTGGTCGTGTTGTGATGACAGGATGTCTGATAGGTTATTTGGCTACTCTTTGGCTGGGAGAGAAGATTATGGAGATAAAGATATGAATAAGATTAGCTGATATAGTAGGAAAAACTTAGACATCAAATAAAGATGGAGATGAAAAATGGACTATCGGATAGTAGAAGCAGTCTTGGAATTTTTAGCAGGAATTCTTTGTATAGGAGGAGTGATTTGGTTAAAGCGGACTTCAAAAGGGATATTAGAAAAGCTTCCTCTTTCCGAAAAGAAAGAAGAGCAGTTAAACTATCTTTTCCCTTTGGAACGAACAGATCAAAGACGGAAGAAGTATTGGAAGAAAAAGATAACACTGCCGTTTCTTTTGGCAGGAGGAGGTTTTTTGCTTGCCGGATTTTTTACGGTTCAGGGGTTGACTGAACAGGAAAAGATAGTTTCTGCTTTAAACAGAAATGATACAGGCAAAGGCTCACAGAGATATACATTGTATGTAGAAGGAGAGAAAGAACCGGAAACTTATTATTTAGAAGTAGATATTGAGGAAAAAAAGCCTACGAAAGAGCAGGCAGAGCAGCAGTTTTTTTTGATTTATGAAAGGCTGCGGGAAATAATTGTCGGAGAAAATACTTCATTAGAAGAGGTTTATCAGCCTTTATTTTTACCGGAACGTTTAGAAGAGATGGGATGTACCATTCAATGGATGAGTGATACTTGGGAAGTGCTTACAGCAGACGGTGAGGTAAAAAATAAGGAACTTTTAGAGCCATGCATAGTCTATCTTACGGCTGAAGTAAGCTATGGAGATTATCAGGAAATCTTTTATTTTTCCGTGCAGGTATATCCGAAAAGAGAGGTAGAAGGAATCTGGATTGATGAAGTAGAAAAGCAGATTGCTGCGGAAAATAAAAAGGATTTGAAAGATAGTCAAGTGAATCTTCCGCAAGTAGTCGGAGAACAAAAGGTAAAGTACTATACTTCTTTGAAAAAAAGCGGATATTCTTTAGGGTTTTTGGGGGTTATTGCTGCAGGAGGGTTATGGATTGCTATGGATTATGAGATGCCTAAGCAGAGAAAGAAACGGCAGGAGGAATTGATGCGGGAGTATTCGGCAGTTGTTTCTAAACTGACGTTATTGATTGGGGCAGGAATGAGTATTCGGTTGGCTTGGGAAAGGATTGTAGAAGATAATTTGCAGCAGCAGCGTTTTGGAGCTGCAGAGGAAGAAATGCAGGTAACATATTATGAATTAAAACAGGGGATGGCAGAGGGAATTGCTTATCGAAATTTTGGAAAAAGGATTGGTTTAAAACCTTATCGAAAATTGGGAAATCTGCTGGAACAGAATCTGTTAAAGGGAAATTCCGGGCTGATTAGTCTTTTGGAGTCGGAGGTATCAGAAAGTTTTGAGATTCGCAGAAGCAGAGCTTTGATGGCAGGGGAAGAGGCTTCTTCAAAATTGTTAATTCCTATGTTTTTAATGTTATTTTTAGTGTTAGTAATTTGTATAGTTCCTGCATTATTATCATTTTAAATCAAAAATAGAGTATAAAAGGCAGGGGGAAAAATAATGTTGCAGATAATAAAAAAATTTTGCAGGGAAGAGGATGGAGTTGGCGTAGTAGAGATTATTTTGATTTTAGTGGTATTGATTGGACTTGTACTTATTTTTAAAAATCAGCTTCGAACATTAGTAAATAATATTTTTGCTCAAATTCAGAAGCAGTCGGCAGGAATTTATTAGAAACAGCTAAGGAGAATATATAAGATTTTATGAAAGAAAGGGCATCTGTTACAATATATTTTAGCTTGATTCTGATAGTATTGCTGGCAGTAATGCTAACAACAGTGGAGTCGGCAAGGCTGGCAGGGGTTCGGGTTCGCTGTCAGTCTGCTGCAGCATTGGGCTTGGAGTCTTTATTTGCTGATTATGCAGTACCACTTTTTGAAGAATATGGTCTGCTGTTTTTAGAGGGAAGCTATGGAACAGGGGAAAGAGAGGCTTATTTAAATCGCTATCGGGAATATGTTTCTTACAATGCAGACTGTAATTATTCTGCTTATTTAGGAAATGATTTTTATTCTGCAAAGCTGACAGAAGCCGTGGCAGAAAGTATAATCTATGCAACGGATAAAGAAGGAAAAGCCTTGGAGCAGCAGGTGTGTGCAGCCGTAGTGGAGGATATACCAGTAAATTTTCTTGAGAATATATTGGAAAAATTGGAATTAAGCAATCAATGTGGACTGCTGACAAAATTTTTTGATGGTATCAATCGAATATCGGATAAAGTAGATAAGGTGGATAAAGCGGTACAGAAAATTTATGAAGGAGTGGAAGAATTAAAGAAATTTCAAAAAAATTTAGAGGAAAAAATAGAAGATTTGGGAGATTTAGTAGAGCGTTTGGATTCTGCATGGGAATCTTATGAGGATGCAGATACGGAAGAAGAGGAAGACGATGCATGGGATGATGTAAAATACTATGAAAAACGTATTGCCAATTTAAAAAAGGAGATAGTAAAACAGCAGGAAAAAATGCAAAAATCTGCTAAAACTGTGTTAGAGCAGGAAAAAATTTATAAAGAAAAGACACAGGAAGTTTCAGAAAAGCTGACAGAGTTAAAACAAGAACTTTTGGAAGAGCAAGAGGGGGAAGTAAAAGAAGAAATTGTAAAAGCCATTGAAAAACAAACAACAGAAATACAGCAGCTTTCTGGTGGGGAAGGCGATATTTATCAAGTGGAGGCTGCGGCTGTTCCTTTGCAAAACAGCAAAGAGGTTTTAGATGAAACGTTAAAGACAGTGAAATCTTCAGGATTAAGTGAAAATCAGCTTTTAGAAGTATTAGAACAGCAAAATGAGTATTTGCAGCAGTATGGAATTTCTCAACTAGAGATTTTATTTGATAATCATTATCAGGAAAAGTCAGAAAATAGTTTGTTTAAAACAATAAAGAATTTGCTCAATCAGGGAATAACAGAATTTGTGATGGATGGAAAAGAGATTTCTTCTGCATGTTTGGAAAAAGAAGAACTTCCCAGTGCAGAGTATGGAGATAAAGCAGAATCTTCTAATTTATTAAAGGAACTTCTTTGTACAGATAATTTAGGGAAAGAGCTTTGGGAGATAGGAAAGAGTGCTTTATTAACAGACGAATATGTAATGAACTATTTTAATAGTGCAGGAAAGTCAGCAGAGGATACAGATAAACAGAAACATGTGCTTTGTTATGAAGCAGAATATGTATTATGCGGAGAATTATCTGATCAGAAAAATCTGGAAAAAACAATACAACAGATGGTATTACTGCGTACCGGAATGAATATAATTTATCTTTTGTCCGATACAGAAAGCTGTTCACAGGCGCAGGCACTGGCTATAGGAATAGTCGGTTTTACTGGAATGGCAGGATTGATTCGAGTAACACAGCTTTTGCTCTTGGCAGCTTGGGCTTATGGAGAGGCACTGTTAGATGTGCGAAGTTTGCTAAAAGGGGGAAAAGTGGCTTTTTTAAAGACAAAATCAGATTGGAAAACAGGAATTTCTGAATTGATAAATATCGGAAAGATAGGAGATTCGGTTACAGAAGATGAAAAAGGACTTAGTTATCAGGACTATATGCATATATTGATGATAAAAGAAGAACAAAGCCAAAAATTATATCGAATTATGGATTTGCTTCAGGTAAATTTGCGTCAAAATGGCTGGGAAGGATTTCGAATGGATCAGTGTATTTATGCTTTAGAGATAAAAGCAGATTTTTGTGCACAACCTCTTTTTTTAAATATCAGTCCTTTTGCGTATTTAAAAGAAATAGATTCATATGTTATACATACAGTTTATGCGAGCAGTTATTGATTTAGAATAAAAATATATTGATTTGGGAGGTGAAAGAGAGTGTTTTTCCTGAAGGAAAATTATAATAAAATACAATGCCGTCTATTTTCTAAAAACAAAATCGAATTTCCTCTCCGGGTACAAAAAAGGACACTTTCAGGAAAAACATTCTTTTTTGCCTCTCAAAAAGTAAAAGGAAGTTTAACAGTAGAAGCAGCATTTATTATGCCATTTATGATTTTTTTTGTAGCTTTATTTAGTTATCTTATGATGATAATGGGGCTGCAGATGAAGCTGCAGGAGGCATTGGATATGGCAGGACGCAGACTTGCGGAATATGCTTATATATATGAGCAGATTGGAGAATTTTCTGCCGAAACAGAGGAAGAGATGATGCAGAAAGAGTTGGGATTAAGAGAATTTGTGCGATATGGGCTGAATAGTGCCTATGCATGGAAATTGGTAAGAGAATATGCGGGAGAGGAATGGCTGAATCATTATTGTATCGCAAATGGACAAAATGGAGTTTGGATTGCCGGAGGAGATATGCTTTCTGAGGATGGCATTATTGATTTGGCATTGCACTATATAGTGAAGATTCCATATTTGCCCGGAGAAAAGATAGGAATACATCTGGTTTCCCGCTGCCGAGTAAAGGCGTGGACAGGATTTGAAAAAAAGGTAATAAAAGAAGAGGATAAAACAGAGGAAGAAATTGTCTATATTACAGAAACAGGAAGCGTATATCATACAAATATAAATTGTACACATTTAAAACTTAGTATTGATGAAGTGGCTTTATTTAATTTGGAATATATAAGAAATCAAGGGGGAGGAAAATATTATGCCTGTGAACGATGCTGCCAAAAACAAGGGTTGTCTGGTACAGAAAAAGTATTTGTTACAAAAACAGGGAATCGGTATCACTGCAGCAAGGGATGTTCTGGATTAAAAAGAACAATAATAGAGCTGCCGATTTCTCAGATAGGAACTCGCAGTCAATGTAAGCGGTGTATACAAAGCGGAAAATAAACAGAGCAGGCAAAAAAGGAGCGGCGGTAAAATGGCAGCGGAAATATTTGAAACTGTGTTTTTGGGGGTTTTAGGAATTTTGGCATGGCAGGATAAAAAAGAGATGAGTGTAAGTAAGAAAATTCTTTTTCTGACAGGAATTTTTGCTATATTGGGAAGAAGTTTGATTGGGAAAATTGCTTTACAAGAGTGGGGATTCTCACTTTTGCCCGGATTAGTTCTTTTAGTAATAGGCTGGCTGTCTGGCTGGCAGATTGGAATCGGAGATGGTGCTGTGATTTTGGTTACGGGGCTTTGGCTGGGAAGCAGAAAAACATTTATTATATTGCTGCTGGGAGTGTTTTTATGCAGTATATTTTGCGGAGGGTTGGTAGTATTTCGAAAAGCAGGAAGGAAAACAGAAGTTCCATTTGTTCCCTTTTTATGGGCAGCCTGCTTTATAGAGAGGTTTTTTATATGAAAGTATGGAGAAAAATAGGGGGTAAATGGAGGGCTTCTTATACAGTAGAAGCGTCACTGGTTTTTCCGATTATATTTTTTGTTTTTGTATTTTTGCTGTTTTTGACATTTTATGCACATGATGTTGCAGTACAAAAAGCAGTATGTTATGAAACTGTATTAGAAGCAGTGCATGGCGGAGAAATAGAAGATACAGGGACAATTCGATGTATTCGTCCCTTTGAAGAAGAACTTTTTGAATATGCACAAGAAAGAATATCAAGGGGGATTATTGATGGAAAAGAGAGAAGAATTTTTGTTGATTTAAAAGAAAAGAAAAAATTAGTATCTATAGAAGAAAAAGAATATTCAGAAGCGATTTGTGAGGAATTAGATACACCGAATTTTATTCGCAGGATACGTCGGATACGGACTGCGGCGGAGATAGTAAAAGAGGAATTAACACAGATGGGGGATGGATATGATAAGTAGATTTGAGCATAGTGAAAAAGCAAATTATTTAGTTCTTTGTACAGAACAAAAAGAGGAAAAAATGGCTGATCGCATGCTGCTTCAAAATGAAATTAAAGGGCTGCTTTCCGTAAGGATAGAACGAATCAATGGATATAAAGAATATTATTATGATATTTCTTCCAAACATTCTTTGGGTAGTATTGTGAAAAAGGGAAGTTTGGATGTACCGAAAATTCGTCTTTTAATAAAGACCATAGGAGAGATTTTGAAGCAATTTCATGAGTATATGTTAGAGCCAGATGGAATTTGTTTATCGGAAGAATTGATTTATACTACACTGCCGGAATGGAATTTACAATTTTGCTATTTCGAAGAAGAGGGAAAAAAGTTTTCGGAAAAAATTCGAAAACTTTTGCAGTTTATAATTGAATATGTAAATTATCAAGATAAGGAAGCGGTTACACTTGCTTATGCCTGCTATCAGGCGGCAATGCAGGAAAATTTTACATTTGCTAAGATAGAAAATTGTCTTTTTAAAACAGAAAGACAAGAGATAGAAGCAGATAAAAAGATAGAAATAAAAAAAGAGGTATTGGAAGTAGCAGAAACAGGAAAAAAAGAAGAGTTTTTGACAGAAATAAATAAACAGCATAATTTAGGAATTCGTTTGGCAGCAGAACTCCAGATTCAAAATGAGGTAATGGAGGAAGAGGCAGAAGAGAGCAGTTTTGATGCTGAAAAGGCAAAGAGGATTTCCTGCTATATAGTGGGAGGCGGTTTTTTACTAACAGGAGGGCTTTGGCTGGTTGCAGAGGAAGGGATATTTTATGGATTTGATATACTTAAGAATATACCTTCTATTTGTTTTCCTGCGTTTGGAGCAGGTGTATCAGCAGTAGTGTTTATTGTTTGGGCAGTAATAAAAAAACGATGGAAAGAAAAGACAAAATTAGTGACAAAAGAGATACAATATTCCTTTGATCAAAACAGGCAGAAGGATAAGATAGAAAATAATCATCAATATAAAGAACAAAACCAATCTAAAAAACAAGATTTATCTAGAAAGCAAGATTTGTATAAAGAACAAAATTCAGATTTATACATAGAACAGAGTTTTTGTCAGATGCAGGATGTGCAGGAAAAGGAATATGGAAAGACAGTGCTGCTTAGCTATCGTGCAGAGGAAGAACATAGAATACTTTTTTCTTGTCAGGAAGAATATCCGTCGATTGAAATAATGGAATATCCCTGCTCAATTGGAAAAATGCCTTCTTTTAATCAGGCAGTAATTGTACATGAAGGAATTAGCCGTATTCACTGTAGTATTCAAAAGGAGGCGGATGGTTATACCATTACAGATAGAAATTCTACAAATGGAGTAGTTGTCAACGGAAGGCGTCTGACTCCAAATGAAACGGCAGAACTTCCTTTAGAAAGTGAAATTATACTTGGAATCCTTCATTACATTTTTCGGTAAAGCGTTGACATAAAAGTTCAGACATGGTAAGGTTGATTAAAGAAATGATTTAGTTTTTGAATTTTAAGAAACCAAGCTGATTAGAACGGAAAATGTCAAATGAAGAGAGGAAAAGTACATGGTTGTGCAGCGTTTTGAGAGTATGTTAGAAAATGCTCAATTTAGCCGAATTGAGTCTAATATACCTAAGATGAGAATGTTTTATCAGATATATTCAGATAAAGTTTATATATTTCATGTATGTGATGCAAGAGAAAAGATACTTTTTGATAGATATTCTTATCAGAAAATTATTAGACAGATTCAAGAGGAATTTTTTAATAGAGGTTTTTTTCGGGTTGATATATTATCTGTAATCTTTACTGCAGATATAAAAAAGGCAAAGGAATTTGCTGAGTTTGGAGAAGCCGTTTGGATTGTTGATACACTTTGCAATCGATTGATGATTTATGAAAATCAGCCCCCTGATTTTATGGGAATACGAGAGTATTTTGAGAGGATGCTTGCAGAATCACCTGTACAAAAGCCGCCTAAAAAGAAAAACCGATATGTTTCGTTATGCAATACTTGTATTGTAATTATAAATGTATTGATTTTTTTCTGGCTGGAAGCAAGAGGAAACACACAGAGTGCCTATTATATGGTGGAACATGGAGCAATGTATGTGCCATATATAATAGAAAGAGGACAGATGTATCGCTTATTTACGGCAATGTGGCTGCATTTTGGATTTGAGCATCTGTCAAGTAATATGTTTTCTCTTTTGCTTTTAGGAGATAATTTGGAACGGGCAGTGGGAAGAGGAAAATATATTTTAATTTATTTAATAAGCGGACTGGGTGCTTCTATGTGTTCTTTTCTCTATAATTTTGTAACAGCCAGTTATGCCGTTGCAGCAGGTGCTTCCGGTGCAATTTTTGGTGTGATTGGAGCATTGTTTTATGTAGTGGCAAAAAATCGTGGAAGGCTGGAGGATATGACAATTTTTCGGTTAGGGATTTTGATTGTTTATATTTTATATACAGGAATTACAACGCCGGGTATTGATAATGCCGCCCATATTGGTGGGCTGATTATTGGAGTTTTGCTGGCGATATTGTTTTATCAAGAGAGAAGGGGCGAAGTGGATGAATGTTAATATTTATTATGGAGGACGAGGGATGGTGGATGATCCAACCCTGTATGTATTGAATACGATAGAAGAAGTATTAGAGGAACTTCGTGTTCATGTCACCCGATATAATCTGCACGAAATTAAAAACGGTGTTACTGCACTGCCGCAGACATTGAAGGAAGCAGACGGTGTGGTGCTGGCAACTACGGTAGAGTGGCTGGGAATGAATGGCTGGATGCAGGTATTTTTGGATTCCTGTTGGTTTTATGGAGATAAAGAAAAAATCAGCAATATTTATATGATTCCGGTTGTAATGTCAACGACTTATGGAGAACGAGAAGCACAGCTTTCTTTGGTAAATGCATGGGAGATGTTAGGAGGAAAGAGTACAAAGGGGATTTGTGCCTATGTTGAAGATGAAATTACATTTGAACTGAATAAAGATTATAAGGGGATTATAGAAAAACAGGCAGAGGATCTTTATAGAAGTATCTCACAGAAAATGAAGGTTTTGCCAAGCAGTACTTATGCGATTAAACAGAATATATTAAAAGAAAGTATGGACTTTACGCCGCAGGAAAGTGAACAGTTGTCAAAATATGCCTCTAATGATGTCTATGTAAAGAAACAAAAGGCAGATATTGAGGAACTTGCCGGATTTTATAAAAATATGATTGAAAGTAATAAAATAGATGTTGAAAAACCGTATTTAGAGGATTTTAAAAGAGTTTATAATAAAAAGGCAGGACTTCATGCAAGTTGTCAATTAGAACTGCTGGATAAAAAGAAGTTTATTTTGCTGAATATGAAAACAGAGGAATTGGAGTGCAGCTATGGAAAACTGGAAAATCCTGATATGACAATTCGTTTAAGCTGCAATATTTTAGAAGATATCATAGCAGGACGTTCCAGCTTTCAGGCAGCTTTTATGAAAGGTGATATGACCGCAAAGGGCGATTTTAGTATGCTTCGTCAGTTTGATCAAACATTTCCTTTTTCGTAACCGGCAGGCAGAGAGTAACGGTAGTTCCTCTGCCTATTTTGCTGTCAATATTTAAGTGACCATTGTGAGCATAAAGGATACGGCTGCAAATCGGTAGCCCTAATCCAACATGCTGAACTTTTTCTGTAAAGAATGGTTCACATAAATACGAAAGAGAAGATGCTTGAATTCCATCTGCATTGTCTTGAATACAGATATTATAGAAGTCGTTTGTGTTTTGAAAAAAGATCTTAATTTTTTCTTTTGCTTTCTTTTTCTTTTCGTTGACTGCTTCAAAGGCATTGAGCAGGATTTGTAAAATTGCTTCTGTCAGCCGCATATCATCTCCGTAATAGGGCAGAGAGGAAAATCTGTTTTGAAATGACAGAAATTTTGTTAAGTCAGGATACTGTGCGGAACAACTTTGAATTGCCTTTTCAAGAATTTTTATAAGATCGCATGGTCGTGTCCGCAGTACATTTGCTTTGTTATATTTGGACAGGCTGGTCAGATAGTGCTGGATATAAGTGGTATCGGACTTTAGATCAGACCAATATTTAAAATCTGCTGCTTCTGGATGCTGTGCCTCAATAAACTGATAGGAACTATTTAATAGCGTTAATGAATTTAATAAATCATGTGAGATTCTTGAAAGAATCTTTGTTTGTTCTGCCTGAAGATTATTATAGCGTTTTTCGTAAGTATTGTCTTTTGACGGCAGAAATTGAATAGACGTATTTTTTGTTTTTATCATATGCAAACCCTCCTTAAACACTGTTAAGTTTAATATGAAAAATTGCAAGCAACAAGAATTAATAATTTACAAGATTCGACAAAATGTCTGGTTTTGTAGAAAAATGGTGTTTGTTGTTTTGAAAAAATGGATTGCACAATAGGAGATTTGGGATTAAAATATAAGTAGGATTACTTTGTTTATTGGAAGAAATTGGTTGTATTCCGGCTGTTTATTTCTTGTGAATTATCTGATAAGAAGTGGGCGGTCGGAGTGAAGTAGTTAGGTTTTGATGATTGAGATTAAAAAATTTAGGAAAGGAAAAGCTAATGAGATAAAATATATATATTTTTGTATATGTTTTTAGCAGTAGAGGGACTATGGGTGATAATTGTATTTTTTGTAAATTGGCAAATGGTGAGATTCCAACGAGAACTTTGTATGAGGATGAAGAGTTTCGAATTATTTTAGATGCCGGTCCTTTGACAAGAGGACATGCTTTAATTCTTCCAAAGAAACATGCTAGGGATGTATTTGAGCTGGATGAAGAAACAGCGGGAAAGGCTTATCGCTTGGCAAAGCAATTTGGAGCAAAGATGGCAGTAGCATTAAAGGCAGACGGAATGAATATTTTGCAGAACAATGGAAGTGCAGCTGGGCAGAGTGTATTTCATTTTCATATGCATTTGATTCCTAGATATAAGGAAGATGGGGTAAGGCTTGGAATGGAGGGAGGAAACGAACCGGATTATAGTTTAGATGAAGTTATGGAAGAGATTTTAAAGTAAAGGGAGATTGGTTATTTTAATTTTGTTGTGGGAGGACGCCAAAATCGGAAGGAAGATTTCTTCCGGTTTTGGTGTCCTTTTAAACTTATGGATAAGGTTAAGAGATGTTTTCTTTGTGAAGAATTTCTAGTAATTGTTTTATTGACATATTTCCTAAATCGCCGTCATCTCTCTTACGAACAGAAACATGGTTAGCTTTTACTTCTTTTTCACCAATTATAAGCATATAAGGTGTCTTTTCTAGTTGTGCAGTTCTTATTTTATAGCCTATTTTTTCAGATCTTCCGTCTACTTCACAACGGAATCCTTCTTTTTTTAAGGTCATTTCAATTTTTTTTGCATAATCAATGTATTTATCCGAAATAGATAGTATTTTTACTTGTATCGGTGAAAGCCATAATGGAAATTTTCCGGCAAAGTGTTCAATTAAGATACCTATAAATCTTTCAATAGAACCAAATACAACTCTGTGTATCATGATTGGACGATGTTTATTTCCATCTTTTCCGATATACTCTGCTTCAAAGCACTGTGGTAATTGAAAATCTAATTGAATTGTTCCACATTGCCATGTCCTTCCGATAGAGTCTTCTAAATGGAAATCAATTTTTGGACCATAAAATGCTCCATCTCCATCATTTATAATATATGGCAATTTTAAGCTATCTAATGCATTTTTTAAACCATTTGTTGCCATTTCCCAGTCTTCATCATTTCCGATGGAATTTTTTGGTCTTGTAGATAATTCTACATGATATTTAAATCCAAAATTTGAGTATACTTCATCTATTAGATGAACAATGCCTTTTATCTCATCTTGTATTTGCTCTGGTGTTATAAAGATATGGGCATCGTCCTGTGTACAGCAGCGAACACGCATAAGACCATGCAGAGTACCTGATTTTTCATTTCTGTGTATTAATCCCAATTCACTGATACGCATAGGAAATTCACGATAAGAGTGGGATTCCATTTTATATACAAGCATAGCACCTGGACAACTCATTGGTTTTATGGCAAAATCAGCTCCATCAATTAAAGTTGTATACATTTTATCTTTGTAATGTTCCCAATGTCCAGATGTTTCCCAAAGCTGACGATTTAATATGATTGGAGTGGATATTTCTGTATATCCCTCTCGTATATGCAGTTTTCTCCAATAATCAATCAGTAAATTTTTTAATATCAGTCCCTTTGGAAGAAAAAAGGGAAATCCTGGTCCTTCTTCAAATAGTGCAAATAAGCCTAATTCTTTTCCTAATTTTCTATGATCTCTTTTTTTGGCTTCTTCTAATCGGTTTAAATATTCTTTTAACATATCTTTACTTGGAAAGGATATGCCATAAATTCTAGTAAGCATCTTGTTTTTTTCATCACCACGCCAATATGCACCTGCAACAGACAATAGTTTAAACGCTTTAATTACATTAGTGTATGCTACATGAGGACCAGAACACATTTCTAAGTATTCTCCCTGCTGGTAAAAACTGATTTCCTCATTTTCGGGCAGATCATTTAGCATTTCAACCTTATATGTTTCCTCTCTTTTTTCCATAATTTGTATTGCTTTTTTCCGATCTGTTGTAAAGTGTTTAAGCTGCAAATTTTCTTTTACAATTTTTTCCATTTGTGCTTCTATTTCCGTAAAGTGTTCTTCCGAAAAACGAAAGTCAAAGTCAAAATCATAATAGAAACCCTCTGCAATAGATGGACCAATTGCACATTTTGTTGTTGGATACAGTCTTTTTATTGCCTGTGCCAAAATATGTGACGTGGTATGCCAGAATGCATTTTTTCCCAGTTCTTCTTCAAAGTCAGCTTCTTTGATGGAACCATCTTTCATTTTAATTTTCATTTTATTATTTCCTTTCTTAAATAAGATATTTTGATTAGCATAAGAAAAGCACCCTTAAAGATACTTATACTATATCCGTAAGGGTGCATATTGCACGGTTCCACCTTAATTTTTTACTTCAGATTCTATCAAATCCCAACCTTTAACGCAGGTATACGATAATACTTACATCTACTTTCAGTACTACAGCTCAAGAATGGTTTTTCATATATAATTTACATAAACATCTTCCACCAAATGATGCTCTCTCTGTTTGCAATTAATATATTACTTGTTTCCGTCATCGCTTTTTCTTATGCTAACTTGTTTAATATAATAACATTTATAGTATAGATTGTCAACTATGAAATAATTATAATTTAATTAGGTTTTTGGAGATAGGAATGTTGCCGGAAAGAGTTGGCTTTCACCGGACGCCAGAGGCGGTTTGCTCCTATCCTTTGCTTGCTCCGCTCCAAACGGTAAGAAAGTCTAGGGCTTCTGATTTCGGT
>CAJUGZ010000032.1:0-17000 GCA_910585855.1 uncultured Lachnospiraceae bacterium
GTCTTAGAACTTCTTGCTTTTTGGAAACCGGAACAGCAGGCTGCCCACCGTTTTCCAATCTGGCGTCCTCTAGTGCTTAATCTTGACAAATTTCTATTCGTTTGCTATCCTATTATACAGATTAAAACAAGTTAAGATGTATATATACATATAGAAAGGGTTGGTATAGAAATCAATGGAGTATATAACGTTTGCTTTGGCAAAGGGGCGAATGGCAAAAAAGACATTGGAGATATTTGAGCAGATCGGGATTACCTGCGAAGAGATGAAGGACGAAAAAACACGAAAGCTAATCTTTACAAATGAAGAGTTAAAGCTGCGTTTTTTTCTGGCTAAGGCAAATGATGTTCCGACCTATGTAGAATATGGTGCAGCGGATATTGGAATTGTAGGAAAAGACACTATTTTAGAAGAGGGGCGTCGTTTATATGAAGTAGTGGATTTGGGAATCGGCAAATGTCGTATGTGTGTCTGCGGCCCGGAGTCAGCAAGGGAAGTTTTGACACACCATGAGTTAATACGAGTTGCTACAAAGTATCCTAATATTGCAAAAGATTATTTTTATAATCGAAAGCATCAAACTGTAGAAATTATTAAGTTAAATGGTTCGATTGAATTAGCTCCGATTGTAGGACTTTCGGAAGTCATTGTAGATATTGTAGAAACCGGTTCTACACTGCGGGAAAATGGTTTGACTGTATTAGAGGAAATTTGTCCTTTATCGGCTCGAATGGTAGTAAATCAGGTAAGTATGAAAATGGAGCAGGAACGGATACAAAAAATAATTGTTGCATTAAGAGAGGCAACTCGGATAGAAGGGAGAATCGTATGAGAATTATTCATTTAAATGAAGAGAGTAAAAAAGACTTATTAGAAAAGTTGTTAAAGAGAAGTCCGAATCACTATACAGAGTATGAGGAACGGGTGGCATCTATTCTGGCGAAAGTAAAGGAGGAAAAAGATGCCGCTGTTTTTGCTTATACAAAACAGTTTGACGGTGCAGAACTTTCCAAAGATACGATTTTAGTAACTGAGGAGGAAATGAAGGAAGCTTATACTTTAGTGGATTCTTCTTTGATTGATGTGATTCAAAAAGCATTGGTAAATATTCGTATTTATCATGAAAAGCAAAAACAGTATAGTTGGTTTGACAGTACACCTTCTGGAACAATTTTAGGGCAGAAAGTGACACCGCTTTCTAAAGTTGGTGTTTATGTGCCCGGTGGAAAAGCAGCTTATCCTTCTTCTGTATTGATGAATGTAATTCCGGCAAAAGTGGCAGGTGTGGAGGAAATTATTATGACTACTCCATGCAGTCAGGAGGGAAAAGTGAATCCGGTTACTTTAGTAGCGGCAAAGGAAGCAGGTGTGGATCGTATTTTTAAAATAGGAGGCGCACAGGCGATTGCAGCAATGGCATATGGAACAGAAAGTATTCCAAAGGTAGATAAGATTGTTGGACCGGGAAATATTTATGTTGCGCTTGCAAAGAAAGCTGTATTTGGATATGTCAGTATTGATTCGGTAGCAGGCCCAAGTGAAATTTTAGTTTTAGCAGACGAAACGGCAAATGCCCGCTATGTAGCAGCCGATTTGCTGTCACAGGCAGAACATGATGAGATGGCTTCTGCTATCTTAGTAACGACCAGTCGGAAGCTGGCAGAACAGGTTTCAAAAGAAGTAGATCAATTTACAGATTCTCTTTCTAGAAAGGAAATCATACAGGAATCTTTAGAACGATATGGATATATTTTAGTGGCAGATTCGATGGAAGAGGCGATAGAAGCGGTCAATGAGATTGCTTCAGAGCATTTAGAAATTCAGACAAAAGATCCTTTTATGGTGATGACAAAGGTGAAACATGCGGGAGCAATCTTTATCGGAGAGTATAGTTCTGAACCGCTGGGGGATTATTTTGCAGGACCGAATCATATTCTGCCGACAAATGGAACGGCAAAGTTTTTCTCACCGCTTAGTGTGGATGATTTTATTAAAAAATCAAGTATTATTGCTTATTCAAAAGAAGCGCTTTTTCCAATTCATCAAGATATTATTACATTTGCAGAAGCAGAACATCTGACGGCACATGCAAATTCGATTCGGGTTCGATTTGAAGCAGAAAATTAGAAATATGCAACTGCCAGTGAGAAAGAAAAATATAAAAAAGGCTGGAGGATGAGTGATGGGACGTACCGCAGATATTAGACGTGCAACAAATGAAACCAATATTGCGTTATTTTTAGATTTAGACGGCAAAGGAAAAGCAGAAATTGCTACCGGAATCGGATTTTTTGATCATATGCTGAACAGTTTTGCACGACATGGATTTTTTGATTTAAAAGTAAAAGTAACCGGTGATCTCTATGTAGACAGTCACCATACGATTGAAGATACCGGGATTGTATTAGGACAGGCAATACGGGAGGCACTGGGAGATAAAGTGGGAATCCAGCGGTTTGGATCGTTTTTGCTGCCGATGGATGAAACATTGATTCTTGCTTCATTGGATTTATCCGGGCGTCCTTATCTGGTCTATGATGTAACACTGACAACCGATCGGGTCGGATATTTTGATACAGAGATGGTAAAAGAATTTTTTTATTCGGTTTCTTATGCAGCAGGCATGAATCTGCATTTAAAGCAAATCTCTGGATCGAATCATCATCATATTATTGAAGGATGTTTTAAGGCATTTGCAAAGGCTTTGGATATTGCAACACAATATGATGAGCGAATTTCTAAAACAGAAGTTCTTTCTACAAAAGGAGTATTATAATAAAAGAAATGAGGCATATAAAAATGAAAAAGTTGGTTGCAACGGTTTATATTCGGGATGGTGTTGTATATTCCGATCCGGCATGTTCTGTTTTATTTGATTCACCTGACGGAGGAAGTGCAGCAGTTTACTATAGTAATACAGGGATGGATGCCGTTTGTCTGTTGGAATTTTCCGATACCGATTCTGAACACGAGAAAAACCTTGCTTGTATGAAAGCGTTGATGCGAGAAGCAGAAATTCCTGTCTATGCCGGAGGGTTGGTAAAACGATTTGAAGATGTGAAAAAATATCTTTATACTGGAGCAGAAAAGGCAGTTTTTCTTCAAAATAAAAAAACTTGGGAAAATGCACTTTCGGAGGCATCTTCCCGTTTTGGAGCAGAAAAAATAATCTATGGCGTTTGGGAAAGTGATTCTTCTTTGCAGAACTATCAAACTGCAGCAGAATTTGTTGAAATGTTTTATCTTCCGATTGATTCTCTGCAGGATATTACAGCCGTTTTAAAAATGAATCGTTCGATTTTTGCGGTATATCAGGGAGAAACCGCTTCCGAGGCTTTAAAACTACTTGAACAAAAGGAAGTATCTGTTTTGGGCGGCAGATGGATCGATTCGTTTGATTTTGATGCTGCTGCATTTAAAAGAGTTTGTCAGGATGCCGGACTGGAAATGATGCTGACATCGGTTCGATTCTCTTGGGAAGATTTAAAGAAAAATACAGATGGATTGATTCCTGTTGTTGTACAAGACGATCGGACGCAGCAGGTGTTAATGCTTGCTTATATGAATCAGGAAGCCTTTGAACAGACTATTCAAACCGGAAGGATGACTTATTACAGCAGAAGTCGGCAGCAGTTATGGATAAAAGGGCTGACCAGCGGACATTTTCAGTATGTAAAAGAACTGACGGCGGACTGTGATTTTGATACTTTATTAGCAAAAGTTTCTCAGATAGGAGCAGCTTGTCATACAGGATCGTATTCCTGCTTTTTTCATACTATTTTTGATAAAAAACGAAAGGTTCGAAATCCTTTGGAAGTGCTAGAAGCAGAATATGCGGTTATTGCTGATAGAAAAGAACATCCAAAAGAGGGTTCTTATACCAATTATTTATTTGAAAAGGGTATTGATAAAATTTTAAAGAAAGTAGGAGAGGAAGCGGCTGAGATTATTATTGCAGCGAAAAATCCAAATCCAGAAGAAGTAAAATATGAAATGGCAGACTTTTTATATCATGCTATGGTTATGATGGTAGAGTGTGGTATCACTTGGGAAGAAGTAATCGGGGAAATTGCAAATCGATAAAAAGGGAGGACGCCGAAAGCCAAAGGGAGTGCTATTCCGAGCCCGGAATAGACTTTTTTTCGATTCCAGCGTCCCCTTAGATGAAGTTTTAAGCATTGGAAGGATCTTATAACAGAGAGGATTTTATTTATGAAAAAAGTGCTTTTTTATTATCTTCGTCCTTATTATTGGAATATGATATTGGGATTTATTATTAAATTTATTGGTACGATTATGGATCTATGTCTGCCGTGGATTCTTGCTTATATGATTGATACAGTGATTCCCAAAGAGAAACCATCCCATATTTATATATGGGGTTTTCTTATGTTGATTTGTTCTGTGCTGGCATTGACTTTCAATATTGCTGCCAATCGAATGGCATCAAAAGTATCAAGAGATACGACAGAGCAGATCCGGCATGATTTATTTGCTAAAATTTCTTATCTTTCTAATGTGCAGACGGATCGATTTACCAAGCCTTCTTTGATTTCCCGGCTGACTACGGATACTTATAATGTGCATCAGATGCTTGGAAGGCTTCAGCGGCTTGGTGTTCGTGCGCCGATTTTAGTAATTGGCGGTATTCTTGTTACACTAACTTTGGATTGGGTTCTTACTTTAGTGTTAATTTCTGTTATGCCTTTTATTGTGTTTATTACCGTTTCTGTTTCTAAGAAAAGTATTCCTATGTATACCGATTTGCAGCAGTCAGTGGATCAGTTTGTTCGTCTGATTCGGGAAGATATTGCCGGGATTCGAGTGATTAAGGCGCTTTCTAAGACAGATTATGAAAAGAGAAAGTATGATGCTATTAATCAGGAAGTAGTAAAAAAGGAGCGAAAAGCAGGTATTACTATGGCAGCCGTCAATCCAAGTATGAATCTTCTCTTTAATTTTGGTTTGGTTTTGGTTGTGATTGTCGGAGCATATCGAGTCAATGCGGGAGTTTGTGAGGTTGGAAAGATTTTAGCGTTTCTGACCTATTTTACTATTATTTTAAATGCGATGATGAATATTTCGAAAATGTTTGTGATTATTTCAAAAGCAGTTGCTTCTGCAGATCGGATTATGGAAGTGATTGATGCACCGGAAGATATGGTAGTGGAAGAGAGAAAAGAAGAGAAAAAAGAAGATGCGGCGTATCTGGTATTTGATCATGTTACATTTTCTTATGATAAGGTAGAACCGAATCTTTTGGATCTTTGTTTTTCGCTTCAAAAAGGGGAAACACTTGGAATTATCGGGGCAACCGGGGCAGGGAAAAGTACATTGCCTCAGCTTTTGATGCGGTTTTATGATCCGGATCAGGGAAATATTTTTATTGAAGGAGAAGATATTCGTACCATTTCTTTTGAGCGGCTTCGCAAAAAATTTGGTGTAGTTTTTCAAAATGATACGATTTTTGAGGAATCAATTTTGGAAAATATTCGGTTTGGGAGGGAGCTTTCGTTTCAGGAGATACAGGATGCTGTACAATATGCAAGGGCAAAAGAATTTGTAGAAGAAGAGGGACGTGGATATGAAAGTAAGATTCATATTCGTGGAGCAAACTTAAGCGGCGGGCAGAAACAGCGGATTTTTATTGCAAGAGCATTGGCAGGAAAGCCGGATATTTTAATTTTGGATGATTCTTCAAGTGCATTGGATTATAAGACCGATGCTTTTCTTCGAAAGGAATTGCGGGAACATTTTCAAAATACCACTACCATTTTAATTGCGCAGAGGATTAGTTCGATTTTATCGGCGGATCATATTTTGGTATTGGAAGAAGGACAGACTATCGGATATGGGACACATGCAGAATTGATGGAACAATGTGCTGTTTATCGGGAAATTTGGGAATCGCAGATGGGAGGAATAATCGGATGAATAAAAAATCAGATAGTCGACAGCATACGATTCTGCGGCTGGGACGTTATATGATGCAGTATAAGTTTTTGCTTTTGGCAGCACTTTTTCTTACTGTTTGCAGCAATTTATTTTCTTTGATCGGTCCGATGCTTTCCGGTTATGCGATTGATGCAATTAAACCCGGAACGGGGCAGGTACAACTGGAAAGAGTATGGTTTTATGCTGGATGGATGGTGCTGTTTTATTTTATTTCTTCTGTTTTATCTTATGGATTATCCGTGTTAATGATTCATATTAGCCGAATGGTTGTTTATCGGATGAGGCGGGATGTCTTTTATCGTTTAATGGAACTTCCGGTTGGGTATTTTGATACGCATCAGACCGGGGATATCATTAGTCGGATTTCTTATGATATTGATACAATTAATACTTCTCTTTCCAATGATTTGGTGCAGATACTGGCTACTGTGATTACGGTAGCGGGAGCATTATCTATGATGATTGTGATTTCACCAAAGTTGGTATTGATATTTATTTTTACTGTACCGCTTTCTATTGTTTTAACAAAGATTATTACTGGAAAGACCCGGCCTCTTTTTCGGCTTCGTTCTAAAAAACTGGGGGAGTTAAATGGTTTTGTGGAGGAAATGATTTCCGGGCAGAAGACATTAAAAGCCTATTCTCAGGAAGAGCGTACGATTGCAAAGTTTGATGCAAAAAATGTTGAGGCGGTAGATGCATACTATCGGGCGGAATATTATGGAAGTGTAGTTGGACCGACGGTTAATTTTATTAATAATCTGTCCCTTTCGTTGGTCAGTGTGTTTGGGGCATTGCTTTTTCTTGCTGGACAGATGAGTGTAGGGAATATTTCTTCTTTTATTTTGTATTCTCGTAAATTTTCTGGACCGATCAATGAGGCTGCCAATATGATCAGTGAACTGCAGTCTGCATTGGCAGCGGCAGAGCGGGTATTTGCTATGATGGATGAAACGGCAGAGGCAGCCGATGCAAAAAATGCAAAAAAACTAACGAATGTAATTGGGGATGTAGTATTAAAAGATGTAACTTTTGGATATCGACAGAATGAGCCGATTATTCGTGGACTGAATCTGAAAGCAAAACGTGGAACACTGGTAGCGGTTGTAGGATCTACTGGAGCAGGAAAAACAACGTTGATTAATTTACTGATGCGGTTTTACGATATTTGGGAAGGGCAGATTTCTGTAGATACAGAAGATATTACGAAATTTACAAGAGATAGTTTGAGAAAGGCCTATGCTATGGTACTGCAGGATACTTGGCTGTTTCAGGGGAGTATTTTTGAAAATATTGCTTATGGAAAAGAAAATGCTTCTATGGAAGAGGTAATAGCTGCGGCAAAGGCAGCACATATTCATTTTTATATTATGCATTTGCCGAATGGATATGATACGATTTTAACAGATGAAGGAACGAATCTTTCCAAAGGACAGAAACAGCTTTTGACCATTGCAAGAGCCATGTTATTGGATGCGCATATGCTGATTTTGGATGAAGCAACATCAAATGTTGATACAAGGACAGAAGTACAGATTCAGCAGGCAATGCGGGAATTGATGAAAAATAAGACTTGTTTTGTAATTGCACATAGGCTGTCAACGATACAAAATGCAGATATTATTTTGGTGGTGGAACATGGGGAAATTGTAGAGAAAGGGACACATGAGGAATTGATGGGGCTGGGTAAGGTTTATTATCAGCTTTATCGGGCGCAGTTTGAATGAGAGGGGGACGCTGGAATCGAAAGGCAGATCTATTCCGAGTCCGCTTGCGCTTAGCATTTCCTATTTTCATAGCGGACACATAAGGCACGAAAGCACAGCAATACCGTGCCTAAGTGCCGACGGGAAATGATGACCCTGCATAGACCTGCCTTTCGATTCCAGCTGTGTTTTGATAGCCGTAGTGTTTCATTCGATCAGGTTAGCCTATGTGTTTATTAAAAAATTGTTTTTTGCACAGTCTTAATAGTACCATCCTAATATTATGAATTCTGGATTACTTGTGCTTATTTCTGCTTTTATTAAACTAGATCTTACGTCTTCAAAACGGGTTTCTGTATTATTTGTTAATATGATATAGGTAATCTGTGATTCTCCATCGATCCCAGAAACCTCAATTTTATATTTATAAGTGTTGCCTCTGCAGGTATATGTTCCATCATTGTTGGTAGTGTAGTCAACATCAAGTATGGCACGGTAAAGCCAATATTGCCCGTTGTTCTCAACAACAACATCTGACCCATATTGATACACCACGCTGTCTATAATGTCATCATTCGCTTGGAAGTTTGCTTGGGGGTATTGGGATGAACTAACTTTGCTTGAAATTGTTCCTAAATAGACGAGTTGGTCTTTTTGGTTGGTGAGGTCTGGTTGATTGTTTGTGTTTTGATAGAGGGTATCATTCACATAGACCATAGGTGATAGGTCGCCTGATGTGTTGTCATTGGGCTGTTTAAACAAACGAGGGGCTGAAAATGCACAAATTATAAGGCATATACAGGCTGCTGTTGTTCCCCAAATTTTCCAATTTTTTTTCTTTTTTATTTTTATAGGTATTTTAGCTTTTTTTACAATGTCGTCGTCAAGTTCGCCAAGGATTTTAAAGAAATCTTCTTTTTTCACAGTTCAAATCCCCTTTCTGTCAAATATACTTTTAGGTTTTTTCTTGTCCGTTCCAGTGTTTTTGATACCGTTCCCGAAATCCTCCTTTCACCTATATACACAACTTCTAGGCGAAAATCTGACATTTATTTCAGAAATTTTTTTCTTATTATATCACGGTGTCTATATCATCAAATGTATATCTAAAGACTAAGCGTAAGCGGGCTCGGAATAGACCTTCCTTCCGAGCCCAGCGTTCCTCTTGAAAAGATAACATTTATGTCAGAATATTGTGAGTGGCTGCTTAGCAGTTGACTTTAGCAATTCTATATGTTAAGAAAACATCAATAACAGTTAAACTTATCAATATTCCCAAAACAGACAATAAGCAGGGAGTACCTTTCATAGCTATACTAATACCTATTATAATAATTCCCCCAACGATAAAGGAAATTCCTCCTATATGTTGGCTTTTTTTCCATGTCACTTCATTTTTCATACTCCAATGTGTCCTCAATCCTATCATAGAGTTTATTTTTAACTTAGGCATAATATTTCCTGTAACAATCATTAATACACCAATGATGATAAAAACAAGCTGATTCATATCCAATGAAACGGTTGATAAATTTTCAATCTTGTTAAAACTAGTATAAAGGGAATAGATATTTAAAGTGTTAAATAATATCAGCAATAAAATGCCCACAATGATAGTAACCTTTTTATTGTTTTCTCCATGTTCTTCTTTTTTTGCAGCTAGATTTGCCATTCCAAGCAGAAAATATCCCATGAAAAGATTTATTATTGGAAACAACAAAGCTTCATATTTGCTTCCCCAACGGTCAACTTGATTATTAAATCCATAATGTGTAGGGATTTTTTCGGGAAGATATGGCAAGGTAATCAAGGCAATCACTAACGGAAGATACATCAAAATATAATATATGGTTTTCTTTGTTTTCATTTCTGACCTCCTCGTAACTCGTGAATCCACATGATAGTTTCATCAAGTATAGATAAATTCAATTCATAATAAATAAAATTCTTATATTTTGTTTCATAAATCAAATCTGCTTTTTTTAATTTGGATAAGTGATAGGACAGGGCTTGTGGAGTCATGTTTAGAGCATTTGCTAAATCGCCAGAATTTATTTTTCCCTCCTTTAATTTTTGTAAAATTTTCCTTCGATTTTCATCTGCTAATGCTGCAAGTATTTCATTTATCGCCAATATACCACCTCCTATTTCAATAAATCTTTAAATAGATTATATAAAATGCATATAAGAAAGTCAATAAGTATTTAAAAATTTTTTTAAATAGCAAAGAATTATCCGTACTAAAATACAAGGAATTGTCTATTGATTGTGGAAATTATTTGATTGTATGGGTGACTTATTTAATTTTCTGTAATTGGAAGGTGAGATACCATATTTTTAATAAATAGTTATAATAAAACGATTATTATAGTGGCACATAGACCGGCGACAATAGAACATGCAGAAATTAGGGTGGAATGGGGGGACGCCAGAACAGAAAAAGAAAAAAATTTTTACCGTGATTCAACAAACCGCCTCTGGTGTTCGGTGAAAGTCAACCATTTCCTATAGATAAGGATAAGATAGAAGTAGAGGCAATGATAAAAGTGTGGAGTTTGATTTTTTTATGGAAAAGATTTTTCAGATATTTTTATATCAAATGGAAAAGAAATATGGAAATTACTGGGAATGAAAAATTGTACAAGAATTATTGTTAAAGTCAAAAATGGTTTAGTAGGATTGGTACTGGTGGAAATTTTCTGTCAGTGCTAATTGAAAGAAAAAAGAGGTAGTGGTATAATAGATAGAAATATAGGATACAAAGCAGTTATGGGAAATGTTTAAAGAAGGAAAGTATAATGTGTATTTATCTACAATAACATTAAAGGAAATAAGAAATTGTCCAGAACCGAAGAAAACGCAACTTATAGATTATCTGAATGAGATAGATTTTACAACATTAGATATTACAGAGAAAGTGGAAACAATAGCAAATAAAATTATTGAAATGGGAATATTGACACAAAAAAGTTTTGATGATTGTCAACATATAGGAGCAGCAGTTATAAATGAGTGTGATTGTATTAGAAAGTGAGGGATGATTATGGTTACAAAATCGAAATTTTACGTTGAAGATATTCATAAGATTAGAGAGTATCATTATGAACTTACAAAGGATATGACAGTACAGGAAAGAATTAATTTCTATAATGAAGGTGGGAGAGCTTTTTTAAAGGAAATGGAAGAAAGAAAGTTACAGAAAGTGTAATTTGACAAGTTTTATCTGCACCATTTTGTAAATCTAAAGTAGACGTAGATTCAAAAATGTGATAGAATCATATCGACAAATATTTTATTGTTGGTGCTGTTAAAATCATAAAATCAGATGTTTTGTTTTTATGGGAAATAATTCGACTTTTACAACTAAAAATCGAAAAAAGTGGAAAGGGTGATAAGAAAAATGATGTTTGCAGATGAGAATTTAATTCGAATTAAACATGAAGTAATCAGAGCAGTGGCAAAACTAGCTTTTGAAGGTGAGTTAGATGCCAAAAGGGATCATATTGCGGTAGAGTTGATTCCCGGTCCGACACCGAAGTTTCGGTGCTGTATTTATAAAGAGAGAGAGATTATCCGGCAGAGGGTTCGCTTAGCAGAGGGGAAAGCACCCGGACCAGTGGATGATGGAAATGTCATTCAGGTAATTAGTTCCGCTTGTGAGGACTGCCCGATTTCAAGTTATACGGTAACGGAGAACTGTCAGAATTGTCTTGGAAAAGCTTGTATTCATGCCTGCAATTTTGGAGCGATTGAAGCCGGACGGGATCGTTCTCATATCGATCCTTCCAAGTGTAAGGAATGTGGAAAGTGTGCACAGGCTTGTCCTTATAATGCGATTGCACATTTAAAACGGCCTTGTAAATATAGCTGCCCTGTTGATGCAATTACATATGATGAACAGGGAATTTCCGTGATTGATAAAGATAAGTGTATTCGATGCGGAAGATGTATTCATAGATGTCCGTTTGGTGCAATCGGACATAAAACAGCGATTGTAGATGTGATCAATGCACTAAAATCCGGCAAGAAAGTCTATGCTATGGCAGCTCCGGCTACAGAAGGACAGTTTGGAGAAAATATTACAATGGCAAGCTGGAAAAAGGCAATGAAAGAAGTGGGATTTGCTGATTTTTATGATGTTGGATTGGGTGGTGATATGACTTCTGCTTCGGAAGCAGAGGAATGGGCAGAGGCTTATAAAGAAGGAAAGAAAAAAGTAACTTCCTGCTGCCCGGCATTTGTCAATTTGGTTCGTCTGCACTATCCTCAACTGGCAGATTGTATCTCTACAACCGTATCGCCGATGTGTGCCGTTTCCCGTCTGATTAAAGCACAAGAACCAGATGCAGTTACCGTATTTATTGGACCTTGCCTTGCAAAAAAATCAGAAGTGGTTGATCAAAAGATTGAAGGAAATGCAGATTATGTTTTAACTTACAGTGAGATAAAAGCAATTATGCTTGCAAAAAATGTGGAATTAGAACCTTGTGAGGATACTGAACAGACAGCGTCTATCTATGGAAAACGATTTGCTAATTCCGGCGGTGTAACGGCTGCAGTATTGCAGAGCTTAAAAGAATCCAATGCAGATGCAGATGTAAAAGTCTATAAAGCAAATGGTGCTTCAGAATGTAAAAAGGCGCTTCTTCTTATGAAAGTAGCAAGACTGCCGGAAGACTTTATTGAAGGTATGATTTGTGACGGTGGATGTGTCGGAGGACCAAGTTCCAATGAAGATCAGCTTGCCTGCAAAAAAACAAGAGATGCTATGTTAGCACAGGCTGACGGACGAGGGATTCATGAGAATTTGGCAAACTATGATATGGGAAGTTTTTCTATGCATCGAGAGTAAAAATTTTATGATGTATATTAGTTGAAATTGAGAAACAGTTCTATTCAATGCGATATTTGATAGAACTGTTTTTTTGAATAGGGGGATGCCGCCATCGGGAAAGAGGTCTGCACCGGGTTCGCTTGCGCTTAGCATTTCCTATTTTCATAGCAGACACATAAGACACGAAAATACAGCAACATAGCATTACTGTTTGGTTACTTTTCCAAAAGTAACGTAAAAGCACTTTCGACAGTCGTAGTCTATCAAAAGTGCCTTGTGCTTTGCGGAGCTTTTTTATTCTCCGAACAGATCAGAGTGTGTGCCGGTACGGTCAAGATATAAAACATGATCTTTATTTTTCGAGGGAAGTGCCGCTGGTATTCGTAATGTGTTTACTATATCATTTAACAGATTGATATTATAGTTACGCTTGAATTGTGTCGTTAAGTTAAGTTTTAACATGGGCTATTCCTCCAGAATTTGAGAAAACAATTCTTCTGTCGATCCCTCAAAATGCTGCCCGTTGCCTGTCTTTATCATTTCGTCTGTTTCTTCCATTGCCGCTATTGTTGCTGCATTTGGTTTAAAATCCGGGTATATGTCAAGCCCGGACATTTCCCCCAGACCTTCAAGCATATTGATAACGAAAATCATTTTATCATCTGGTAAGCGGTCAATCATGCTCTTTGCTATTTCCTGATAACTCATTATTACACTTTCTTTCATGGTTTTATAATAATATAGGCAGCGATATGCGAACTATTCTTCTTTATCGGGGACATATTCCATTAAATCACCCGGCTGGCAGTTCAAAACTTCACAGAGGCGAGATATAGTTTTAGCATCAAGCCCGCCAGTTCTATTTTTTATGGCTGTTAATGTTCCTTGCCCTATCAGCTTTTCTTTGCGTATTTTATACGTTGTCCAGTCTTTTTCCTCTAATAGTTGAAACAATTTCCGATAGCTTATAGCCATTCTTTTACCCCCCTTCTTTTTTCTATGGGGACACCTTGTATAAAAGTATTTTTTCCATTGTCTTTATTCTATCATATTATATACACAAAATCAAGTGTATATAATAAGTAAAAATAGACACTTAACTTTGTGTATAATGTGAATGAATTATTCACTTAGCAAGGTATTGCTGTGTTTTCGTGTTTTATGTGTCCGCTATGAAAATAGGAAATGCTAAGCGCAAGCGAACCCGGTGCAGACCTTCCTTCCGGTTGTAGCAGCTATGCTTTGATAAATTTATAATAGGGATTAGGTTGACAGAGTTTTGGAAAAATTCTATAATACAGTTGTTTTATGGAAAAAATAATAAGAAATGGAGTATTTTTATGGATTTTATGAATCAGGAGGAGAAACAGGAAATATTAGAACGGTTTCTCCAATATGTAAAAGTGGATACCGAATCGATACCAGATCAAGAAGCAGTACCCAGCAGCGAGAAGCAAAAACAGTTAGGTCTGCTTTTAAAGACACAAATGGAAGAAATGGGACTTTCCCATGTACGAATGTCGGATCATGGCTATGTGTATGGTGAAATTCCGTCTACTATGAAAAGGCGGTGTGCTGTGCCGGTTTTAGGATGGATTGCTCATATGGATACTTCTCCTGCAGTAAGCGGAGCAGGGGTTCATCCTCAGATAATTTCTAATTATGACGGTTCGGATCTTCGGTTGGATCAAGAAAGGAACTATTGGCTTCGTATGGCAGAGTTTCCTTCTTTAAAGCGTTATATCGGACAGGATTTGGTTGTGACGGATGGGCATACTTTATTGGGTGCAGATGATAAGGCAGGGGTTGCGGAGATTATGACCATGGCATCTTATCTTATGAAACACCCGGAACTAGAGCATGGGGAAATTCGGATTGGTTTTACGCCGGATGAAGAAGTTGGGCGAGGAGCGGATTTTTTTGATGTAAAGGGATTTGGAGCGGATTTTGCCTATACAGTGGACGGCGGCGAATTGGGAGAGATTGAATATGAAAATTTTAATGCTGCCAATGCAAAGGTTGTGATTCGTGGGAAGAGTATTCATCCGGGTTCTGCGAAAGGACAGATGAAAAATGCTGTTTTGATAGGGATGGAATTTCATCAGATGCTGCCTGTTTTTGAAAATCCTGCCTATACGGAAGGATATGAAGGGTTTTATCATCTTCATGCAATGAAAGGAGATGTAGAAACGGCAGAATTAGAATATATTATTCGGGATCATTCGATGGAACAGTTTCTTCAGAAAAAAGAGAGAATGGGAAAAATAGGCAATTATTTAAATGAAAAGTATGGGGCAGGGAGTGTAGAGGTATCCTGTGTGGATTCTTATTTTAATATGAAAGAGAAGATTTTGCCGCATATGCATTTGATTGAACATGCAGTACAGGCATTAAAGCGAATTGGAGTAGAGCCAAAGATTGTTCCAATTCGTGGAGGTACAGATGGGGCACGCCTTTCTTTTCAAGGGCTTCCTTGTCCGAATTTATGTACAGGTGGGCATAATTATCATGGAAGATATGAATATATTCCGGTGCAGTCAATGGAGCAATGCGTAGAGATGCTGCTTGGAATTGTTTTTTTATACGCCAATTCGATCGATACGATTTCTTCTGAAGAAGAAGGATAGAGAAAAAGGATTAGGCAGAAAGGAGGAAGCATGAGGAAACTGGCATTATCAGATGAAATTTTATTAAGTATCGAAAAACCTGCCCGCTATATTGGAAATGAAATCAATATGGTTGTAAAAGATCCAAAGATGGTACAGGTGCGGATTGCTTTGTGTTTTCCAGATGTATATGAAATTGGGATGTCACATCTTGGGATACAGATTTTATATGATATGTTTAATAGACGGGAAGATATTTACTGTGAAAGGGTCTATTCTCCTTGGATTGATTTGGATGCTGTTATGCGCAGGGAAGGAATTCCTCTATTTGCTTTAGAATCGCAGGAGGCAATTTCAAAGTTTGATTTTATCGGGATTACGCTCCAGTATGAGATGTGTTATACCAATGTTTTACAGATTTTAGATTTAGGAGGGATTCCTCTTCTTGCAAAAGATCGCACCGAGCAGCATCCGATTGTGATAGGAGGAGGTCCTTGTGCTTATAATCCTGAACCGCTGGCGGATTTTTTTGATTTATTTTATATCGGAGAGGGAGAAACCGTTTATTTTCAGCTTATGGATGCCTATAAAGAAAATAAGAGGCAGGGCGGAACTCGACTGAATTTTTTAGAGCGGGCAGCAAAGATTCCGGGGATTTATGTACCCGCTTTTTATGAAATAACATATCACGAGGATAAAACGATTGCTGAGCGAAAGGCGATTCATCCTTGTGCTCCTGAAACAATTCGAAAAGAAGTGGTTTTGGATTTAAGTAAAACCTATTATCCAGAGAAACCATTAGTTCCTTTTTTGAAGGCTACACAGGATCGGGTTGTGTTAGAAATTCAGCGTGGCTGTATTCGTGGCTGCCGTTTTTGTCAGGCGGGAGCGGTTTATCGCCCTGTGCGAGAGAGAGATGTGGAATTTCTAAAAGAAATTGCCTGTAAAATGATGGAACATACAGGGCAGGAAGAAATCTCTTTAGCTTCTTTAAGTTCGAGTGACTATTCCCATTTAAAAGAATTGGTTTCGTTTTTGATAGAGAAATTTCAGGGGCAGGGAGTGAATCTTTCGCTTCCTTCTCTTAGAATCGATGCTTTTTCTTTAGATGTGATGAGTAAGATACAGGATGTCAGAAAGTCCAGTTTAACTTTTGCGCCGGAAGCAGGATCACAGCGGCTTCGAAATGTCATCAATAAAGGGCTGACAGAAGAAATGATTTTAAACGGGGCAGCAGAAGCATTTCGAGGCGGATGGAATCGGGTAAAACTGTATTTTATGCTAGGGCTTCCTACAGAAACAACAGAAGATATAGAAGCAATCGCTATATTGGCAGATCAAATTGCCCGTGTCTATTATGCAGAAATTCCAAAAGAACAGCGGCAGGGAAAAGTACAGATTACAGTAAGCACTTCTTTTTTTGTACCAAAGCCATTTACCCCGTTTCAATGGGCTTCTATTTGTACCAAAGAGGAGTTTTTATCCAAAGCACAGATTGTTCATACAAAAATACGGGAAATGCTTAATAAAAAAAGTCTTACTTATCATTGGCATGAGACAGATGTATCGGTTTTAGAGGGGATTTTGGCACGAGGGGACAGACGAATCGGTACAGCAATTTTGCGTGCTTATCAAAAGGGATGTCTTTATGATGCCTGGACGGAACGGTTTGATGCAGATAAGTGGATGGAGGCATTTGAAGAAACCGAAATCGATCTTGCATTTTATACAACAAGAGAGCGTGCATTGGATGAAATTCTTCCTTGGGACTTTATTGATGCAGGTGTAACAAAGGAGTTTTTGATCAGGGAATGGAAACGTGCGAAAGAGGAAATCGTTACACCAAACTGCAGAGCAGCCTGTTCTGGATGTGGAGCAAAGGTGTTTGGAGGAGGAGTT
>CAJUGZ010000032.1:17010-21523 GCA_910585855.1 uncultured Lachnospiraceae bacterium
AATTTGCCAAACGTGGCGTTATGAAGTTTGTCGGGCATTTGGATTTGATGCGCTATTTTCAAAAAGCTATTCGGCGTGCCGGAGTACAGGTGATTTACACCGAAGGGTTTTCTCCTCATCAAAAGATGTCATTTGCTGCACCGCTTGGGGTAGGGCTTACCAGTGAAGGAGAATATCTAGATATTGAAGTATCAGAGAGTGGTTCTTCAAAAGAGATGGTAGAAGCACTTAATCGAGTGATGGCAGACGGAATGGAAGTCATCAGTTGGAGGCTTTTGCCGGATCAGGCGAAAAATGCAATGGCTCTGGTAGCGGCAGCAGATTATCGGCTGACTTTCCGGGAAGGCTATCAGCCAACGGATATTTCGGCATTTTATCAAGGGTTTTTACAGTTTATGGATTCGGACTCTATTTGTATTGTAAAAAAAACAAAAAAAGGAGAAAGAGAACTGGATTTAAAACCGTTGATTTATCAGGCAGCAGCGGAAGAAAACAATGGTATTTTTCTGTGCCTTCAAACCGGCAGCAGTGACAATATCAAACCGGAACTGGTGCTTTGCAGTTATTATCAAAAAGTATTGCAGACAGAAATGCCGATGTTTGCATTTCAGGTACAGCGTATGGAACTTTATACTAAGAAAGAGGAGCAATTTATTCCGTTAGAAGCGTTAGGTGATGAAATTGATTAGAAAACTGCTGATTACCAAGTATCAAAACCGACCTTTTACTGCAGTAGAAGAGGATGGGAAAATTGTTGCATTTTCTGTTTCAGAGGAAGAAGAAAGTATTTTGGGAAATATTTATGTTGCCAGAGTACAAAATATTGTAAAAAATATTCAAGCTGCCTTTTTAACCTTTGCAGATGGGAAGACAGGCTACTATTCATTAGAGGAGAATAAAAATCCGATATTTACAAATCCAAAACAGACTGATACAATTTGTATTGGGGATTGTCTGATTGTACAGGTAGAACGAGAACATGTAAAAACAAAGCCGCCTACTATGACTTCTCATATTAATCTGACCGGAAAATATGTGGTTCTTACAGTGGGAAATTCGCATTTTGGCATTTCTTCTAAGATAATGGATACCGACTGGAAAAATCAGTGCAGAGCATATTTTCAAAAATATTGCAGTCAAACGTATGGATTTATTCTTCGCACCAATGCTTATAGTGTCAATTTAGAAATAATTGAAAAAGAATTGCAGATTTTAGTTGCGTCTTATCAAAAAATATGCGATGATGGTATACATCGGATAGGATGCAGTTGTCTTTATCAAAATCCGCCGGATTTTATCAATCAGGTAAAAAATATCTGGCAGGACGGATTAAAAGCGATTGTAACGGATCAGAAAGAGTATTACGATTTGCTTTTTCACTATCTGTCAGAAGAACAGGCAGAGGATATAGGAAAACTTTTCTTTTATCAGGATACGTGGCCGCTTTTTAAATGTTATAATATTGAACGGCAGTTAGAACGTGCGCTTTCTGAGCGGGTTTGGTTAGACTGCGGTGCTTATCTTATCATTCAGCCGACAGAAGCTCTGACGGTTGTCGATGTCAATACCGGAAAATATATTGGAAAGCGAAATACAGCCGATACTTTTTTGAAAATTAACTTAGAAGCAGCAAAAGAACTTGTAGTACAGCTTCGGCTGCGGAATTTATCAGGAATTATTTTGGTAGATTTTATCAATATGGAAGATACGCAAAATCGGATATTGTTAGCAGAATTGGAGAAGCTGATACAAAGAGATGCAGTAAAAACCGTACTGCATGGAATGACGGCACTTGGGCTGGTGGAAATAACAAGAAAAAAAATCAGAAAACCTTTACATGAACAATTACAGAAGAGTTGTGCGGTCTGCCACGGAACAGGAAGAGTCAAAATTTAGTACAAATAATGAAAATCAAATATGGAGGAGATACAAAATGGCAAAAAGAAAAATATTATTAGATCAGGATTTAAATAACTTTGATTTGATTGTCGCTTTAAAGACTATGCAGGGGCGTCCTTCCCCTCAGTCACAGGGAGATTTTATCAATCATATGATTCATTCTCGTTTTTTGACACCGGCAGTATTAGATCCGGAACCGGAATTAGATGAAAAAGGCGAACCTGTACTGACACCGGGAACAAAGATTTTGTTTCGGGCTGTTTCAAATGCAGAGAAGAAGGCTTTTTTAATTGCTTTTACTGATGCAAAGGAAGCGGAAAAGAACAAAGTAGAAAAGGAAGGTGAAGTGACACATACGGTAGTAACCACATATCTGGATTTTTGCAATGTGATTTTAAATGAACATTCTCCGTATTCAGGGTTTGTAATCAATCCTTTTTCCGAAAATGTAATTGTTACCCGAGAGATTATGCAGGATATTAATCGAAATATCAAAGTTCGTCAAATGCCGGTCAACAATGGAAAGAAAAACAATCCCGGAGAATAAAAGAAGTTGAAAAGCAAATCTTTCTATGCTATGATAAATAAGATATATTACAATAAAAATAAATAAAGGAGGGTATTCTATTATGGGTTTTTTAACAGGAAAAACTGCGATTGTAACAGGAGCAGGACGTGCTGTTTTAAGTGACGGTCGCTGCGGATCGATCGGTTACGGAATTGCAACTGCTTATGCAAAAGAGGGGGCAAATCTGGTAATTACCGGACGAAATGTAAAGAAACTAGAAGATGCAAAAGAAGAATTAGAACGGCTTTATGGGATTCAGGTTCTGACAGTGGCAGCAGATGTCAATGCTGGAGCAGATAATCAGGCTGTTGTAGAGGAAGTGGTTCGTCAGACAATGGAAAAGTTTGGACGGATTGATGTGCTGATTAATAATGCACAGGCTTCTGCTTCTGGAGTGCCTTTGGCGGATCATACAACAGAGCAGTTTGATTTGGCAGTTTATTCCGGGCTTTATGCTACATTTTATTATATGAAGGCTTGCTATCCACATTTGGTGGAAACAAAGGGAACGGTTATTAATTTTGCTTCTGGTGCAGGACTGTTTGGAAATTATGGACAGTGTGCCTATGCGGCTGCAAAAGAAGGGATTCGTGGTTTGACTCGTGTGGCTGCTACAGAATGGGCAAAAGAGGGAGTCAATGTCAATATTATTTGTCCGTTGGCTTGGACAGCACAGTTAGAAAACTTTGAAAAAGCATATCCAGATGCATTTAAAGCAAATGTAAAGATGCCTCCTGCTGGTCATTATGGAGATTCGGAAAATGAAATCGGACGAGTTTGTGTACAGCTTGCTTCTCCTGATTTTAAATATATGACAGGAGAAACGATTACTTTGGAGGGTGGAATGGGACTTCGGCCTTAATATTTTGAATGGGGAGGGGGACGCCAGATGTGGAAACTATGGACAGACTGCTGTTCCGGTTTCCAAAAAGCAAGAAGTTCTAAGGCTTCTGTATCTGCGTATACCCAACCAGACAGACCGGGGCGCAATTCGCCCGTATTGTTGCCAGTCCTGCATAGAAGCAGGGCTGGCAAAAAATCTTAGGTTTGAACAGAAGCCTAAGAACTTCTAACTTTTTTCCAAAGTCACTGCAGTATGCCCATAGTTTCCACATCTGGCTGATTCTTCCAACCGAAACTTTTCTATAATTTCTATATCAATATTATAATGTATTTTCTATTCCATTTTATTCTATATTTTTATTCTCATAATATTATGGCATTGTTTAATTAAAAAATATGATTTAGAGGTGAAATAACATATGTATAAATATGAAATTGTTATGTATTGGTCAGGGGAAGATCAGTGTTATGTAACAGAAGTACCGGAACTTCCGGGTTGTATGTCAGATGGAGAAACACCAGTGGAAGCGATTCAAAATACGCAGGAAATAATTAAAGTTTGGATTGAAACAGCTATAGCAGATGGAGATCCAATTCCAGAACCGAAAAAAAGAAAAGAGATTAGCTTAGAACCTAACAAAGAAACGATTGCTGCCATGTTGGAAGCAGAATGAATTATGTATGATCTCAGTATGAAGTATTATTCTGATGTGGAAGAAGCACTTCAGGAGTTAAAACGATGAACGATGAAATTGTTTGGACAACACAATTTAAAAAAGACTATAAGCTAGCACTGAAGCGGCAGTTGAATATTGATTTGCTAGATTTTTTACAGGATAAACTTACAAAGTAAAATTTTTATAAAATTGCCCATTTTCGTGATAGTTTTGAATTGATTTAATCGCATACCAATCCACGATTTCATATTTTTGTAAGTTTATCCTTTTTCTGTTTTTTATTCGATTTTGGGAGATCGGATGCTGCCGGAAAGGGTTGGTTTTCACCGGACGCCAGAAACGGTTTGTTCCTCTCGCTGTTGGTTGAATAGCAGCAGAAATTATATTTTATTACAGAACAAGTTTTCAGCAAAGTTTAGATAATATTCTTTTTTTTGTTCTGGGGTCAAGAAACAGCCAGATTTGAAAACAGTGGGCAGCCTGCAGTGACTTTGGAAAAAAGTTAGAAGTTCTTGGACTTCTGCTT
>CAJUGZ010000033.1 GCA_910585855.1 uncultured Lachnospiraceae bacterium
CTGCTTCTATGCAGGGTATGCAAAAAAAGGAGCGTGTTTAGCCCGGAGGATAGGGGAGAGGTTATTTTATGGTTGATAAAATCCTTCCTTACACCAATTACGTTTCGCCTGTGATGAAGGCGAATTGCGCTCCGGTTCGGACGGTTGGATGAACTGAAATCAGAAGCCCTAGACTTTCTTACCGTTTGGAGCGGAGCAGGCAAAGGACAGGAGCAAACCACCTCTGGCGTCCGGTGAAAGCCAACCCAACCCTTTCCGGCAGCACCCTATCTATCCTATCTCCAAAAACCAAATAAAAACTACAAATTTCACCCTTTTTGTTTTCCCTGTGAAATATCTAACATCATAGCAGACAATTCATGTACATGTTTGGTATCTTTTATTACTTCCTGCATAATTCCCTGATAAACCTGCATTGCCTGTGTAATCAGTTTTACCGCTGACTGATTTTCCTGAGAATATCCACTCATTTCCGAAATCTTTCCTTTTAAAGTATCAAAAATAATATCTACCTGTCCGACATTTCCATTTTGTGCTTCAATATTTTGATAAAGTGTTCCAAACTGTTCCGTAAGCTGATCAAATCCATTTTTCAATCCACCTAATACGCCCAAAGAACTATGTATTGCATCTGTACTTTCTGCCAACTGCTTTGTTGTCTTAGAAATCTGATCCTGTATCTCTCCCACTACATCTGCCACCTGCACAGAACAGCGGTTGCTGTCTACCGCTAACTCCTATACTTTTGAAGCTACTACTGCAAACCCTGCTCCTTGCTGCCCGGCTCTTGCTGCCTCAATCGAAGCATTTAACGCCAGCATCGTTGTACTTGATGCAATTTCATTTAACTGATCTGTAACCGTTGAAATCTTCTGCATCTGCTGATTTAACAGATGAAATACTTCATTTACTGCTTTTGTCGCTGCTTCTACCGTTTCCATCTGTTTTTCCATCTGTTCCATATTACTTCGATTTGCTGATAAAATTGTTTCAAATCCCTTTACTTCTGTATTCAATGTATCAATCTGTTTTCCCGTCTTTGAAATTTTATCCTGCACATCCACACAAGTATTTTCTACTTCTCTCGCTCCCTGAGAAATGCCCTCTGAACCATCATTTAATTCTTTTGCATTATTTTCTAACTGGACATTTGCTTCATGCAGACTTTCTACCCGCTGTGAAGAGTTCTTAAAATCTTCCTCTAACTCACGTCCTATTTTTCCCAAAGAATCTAACAGATGTTCCGCCTCTTCTGCTCTTGTCTGGCTGATTCTAATAAATGCCCGTCCCCGATCAATCGCCAGATAAAACATGGTTCCTGCAATACTAAAAACACCAAAACATAAAATATACTGCCCCAGACTTTCTGCCTTTTCCGGGTGTATCACATACTGAAAAATCAAAAGAATATCCGCAATCACTAACTGCAGTTTCGTATACCACGGCCGCAAATATAATCCAGTCAGACCAACTACTGCCAAATAGAGTAAAAAATCATCACTGTAGGATTCCCCGCTATTTAAAGAAATAATACAAACTAAAAATAGTAAGCTAAGTGATACCATCAACTGCTGATGTTCAATTTTTACTTGAAACTGCTTCATCAAAACCACAATGATTCCAAACACCAGCAGACTTCCTCCAACTACAGCAGCCCCGATGAAATTTTTTTGTACTAAATTTTTTATAAAAAATACTCCTGCCACACCAAAGGTAGCAGATAACATAACTTTAAAAATATTATCTTTGGTAATTGGTTTCTTAATTGTTTCTTTCTTTTCCAACATGATTTTCTTCTTATCCTTTTACTATAATAAAAATTTTAGTTTTCTTAAACATTTTCTTAAGGAGGACGCCAAAACCCGAAGGAAAGTCCACTCCCCTATAAAACTAACATTTCAAGTTTCCATAAAAACATTCCTAAAAAACTCTAAAAATCCGCTCTCTACAGCCATTCTATCTAATTCTTCCGGCTGACTGTCATAATAGTATCTGCCGCTTTTTGGATCTAAAGAAAGACTGTCTAAAGGAAATCCTTCTTTTCGTATCGAATGAGGTTTTGCTGTAATCAAAAATGGCTGACTTGCTAAAGAATCTGCCATTGATTCGAAAACCGTATTCTCATTTAAAATCAAACAAATCGCATTTTGATATCTTGCTGTTAGATTTCCATAACGTTTGGCTAATCCGCCATAATAAGCAATCATCTCCTCATCTGAAAGAGTCTTTCCGTTTCTTGTCCAAACATGTAAACCCGGCTGCAGTTCATCCGGCAGCCCATAGATAAAAAGCCCGGAATCACAAGAAAATACAGGGATTCCAAACCTTTTATAATATGTCTGTGCTTTTTGTCTTGCATTTTCTAAAGGAGTAGCACCCTGTTCTGGTATATCCAATTCTTCTTTCTGTAAAGTACAGCAATCGACATCTTTTAATCCGATAATTTCTATATCCAATTCCTTTAGCCGTTTCTTCATTGCATCCAATTTTGCGGGATTTCCTGTTCCGTACAATAATCTCATTTTATCTCCTCTCTGCAATTTTTTGGAAATTTTACCTGTATTAATTGTATCATAAATTAATTTTATCCGCAATCATTCAGGTACTTTTTCCCTAATAAGCAAGAATAAACTTATCAAATAACAAAAAGGAACATCGCACCATGACTTATCATAGATACGATGTTCCTCTTTTATAACTGTTTTTCTTTATTTACGAAATACTCTTTTTTATTGGACTCGCTCGCCTCTCCAAGCTCCGTCTTTTCCGACTTTATACCCATCTGGTGTAATTGTATCCTCCGCCATTGCACCTGTTGCAGTCAGATAATACCAGATATTCTTTACAAGCTGCCAACCAATCTTCATATCTCCATTTTTTCCATCCAGCAGATACCACTTGCCATCTGCTGTCTGCTGCCAGCCAGTCTTCATATCTCCGTTCTTTCCATCCAGCAGATACCATTTGCCATCTGCCGTCTGCTGCCAGCCGGTCTTCATATCTCCATTCTTTCCATCCAGCAGATACCACTTGCCATCTGCCGTCTGCTGCCAGCCGGTCTTCATATCTCCATTCTTTCCATCCAGCAGATACCACTTGCCATCTGCTGTCTTTAGCCAACCAGTTTCCATTTTTTTATTGGTTTCATTTAGATGATACCATTTGCCGTCTTTCTCTAACCATCCGCTTACTGCTTTACTATCTGTACCAAAGAAATACCAAGAATTCTCTACTTGCTGCCATTTATCCCTTGAAAGTGTTCCATCTTTTTCAAAGAATACAACTTCATTATTTCCTGCAACAACAAGTTTTCCGCTGCTGCTCTCTGTTACTTCTTTTACGGAAGAAATACCAAGAACACTTTCTATCAGATTTTCCTCTCTATTTGTTAAAGAAATCGTTTCTTGCTCCGTATCTTCTTCCGAATCGTCTGAATCATCTGATGGTGTTGTTTCTGTTTCCTCTGGAGTACTTTCTGTTTCTTCTGGGGTACTCTCTGTTTCCTCTGGAGTGCTTTCCGTTTCTTCTGGAGTACTCTCTGTTTCCTCTGGAGTGCTTTCCGTTTCTTCTGGGGTACTCTCTGTTTCCTCTGGAGTACTTTCCGTTTCTTCTGGAGTAGTTGTTTCTGGTTCGTCTGTTTCTCCTGTATCAGGCAGCACACTGTCATTATAAGCAGTCTTTTCCCACTGTAATACAGTCAATTCTAACTTTTCTGCTCCTGCTGACGGTTTTACAAGAGTATCTAGTTTTTCTGCATTGTATAAAATATATCCATTATAAGGAAGTGTATTTTTAAATGCTTCTTCATCTGTAATAAGTACGTTTTTATCCGTTACTTTATCAGAACTATTATTTTTTGGCTCTAGATCGGTTTTTACCTGATCCATATAATATACACTCTTTACTGCATTAATATATCCCGGTACACTATCTCCATTTCCAGAATTTAATGCATTTTGAATTCCATTAATATAGCAGTTCTCTAAAAGTACCTGTGCTCCGCAGGTAGAAGAAGCACCATTGCTTACAATTTTCTGTGCATATTCCGTTTCTGCGCTTTCGCTTATTTCTCTTCTTGCATCCAAAAGCTCCTGTGAATCCATAATACAGTTATATACATGACTATAACCATAGCGAATTCTTGGCATCCTGTCCATAGAGTTTTTATAATAATTATTTGCTAATGTTGCCCGAATTCCTTTTGCATTTGTTGCTGTATCACTCTGTCCAAATAAATGTGTTTTCTTCTGTCCATAAGCATACTGATAGATCTGCTCTTCTGTCATATGTTCCCGCAAATGCTGATAGTATGGATATTTGGAAGAACTTTGGGAAAGTTCTTTCATCATAATATCAAAAAATGCATCTCCCTCACTTCCCGGAAGAAATTCACACCAAGAAATCGTTACTCTTTCTTCTCCTCCGTCTGCAGGATTTTTTACATCAATTACACCATCATATGCTTTATAGAATGTACAGTGATCAATCCAGATACCATCACAGCTTTGATCAATCGTCATATAATCCCAGTCATTTCTGTCATAACCACCTTCGCTGCCGTCTTCATCCGTTGGACTGTTATTTAAATTGTCATCCCACTCCCAGAGTTCATCAAACTTGATATTACGAATTATAATATTTTCCGAATTCTTCATTGTAATATTGGCATGTTTGATAGAATATCCGTTTAATGAGAAAATGGTTAAGTTTCTAACGTCCGTCAGTGTCAGTATCGACACTCCAGATGCAATCAGTGTTGGATGTGTCAATGCCTGTGCTCCATACGGCTTTATAATACTGCTGTAAGACTCAAAATTTTCTACTTCATAGCAGCCAAGCGAAATATCCGCTGTAAGCTCTATTACAGACTTTTTACCGGAAGTCTTGACCTTCGATAATGCTTCTAAAAATTCCTCTGCACTTTTTACTTTATAATAATTCTCACTGATTTCCATAAGAAGTCCGCCGCCGCTTACTCCATAAGCACCTGCATAGCCCTCTAAGTTATAGGCTCTTAGTCCCGTATCATCTCCTTCTTTTCCTGTATAAGAATCAGTTGAATATGTATTGGTTACATACATTGGTTCTCTTTCAGTTTTTACTGTTCCGATATAGCGAGCCGAAATACTGCTTGTTACACTATTTGGTTTCCATCCAAGGAAACTATCTGATATCATATTGGCAGCAGCATTCGGCGAAATCTGTCTTCTGTCGCTATTAATCGCAAATGCCGGTCCATACGTTCCATATTCGTAAAATCTTGCTTCTTTATAAGCATTGCCGCTCATATCTCCATATGGAAGTACTTTATAGATACTCTTTCCCATATAACAATCAATCCAAGTAATATAGGCATCTGGTCCCCATGGTCTTGCTAAAAGATAGCCATTTCCAGAACATCCCTCTTCTCCGATTAATACACACTGATAAAAGGTAAGCCCATACTCTGCATTGGCTGCTGTCTTTGGAGCACATATATAACCGGAAGTCTTTGTACTTTCATATACAAATACGATTTCACAGTCATTGAAAAATGCTCTTGCATCATCACCGGAATAAATAAAATCTACAACTCCTTCAATGCGGCACTTATTATAATACTGATGCCCGCTTCCCATATAAAGTGTGTCCTGTATACTGGAAAACTTTACATTGATAAAACTTGCACTGTCTGCATCACACCGCAGTGCATCTGCAGATTTATTGCTCTTTCCATCTGGTGTAGAATAAACATAATCATTTTTAAACGAAATATTTTCTGCACTGAATCCCGCTGCACCACTCTGTATATAAGTAGCACATCTTAAACTCATATCTCCTCCGGCTTCATAATCAGTACCAAGCTCTCCCGGATAGAAATGAATCTTTGTCATTTCTCTATCTTCTCCAATAATAGACAGATAAGGAGTATTTACAACCAACCTTTCCTTATAATCCCCTGCCATAACAAGAATTACTGTATTTGCACCTTCAGAACCTGCCTCTGCCTGATCTACGGCTGCCTGTACTGTCTTATAAGTAGGAATTCCATTGACCAAATCACCATCTGTCCCACTATAAGCAGCATCTACTGCCATATCATAATGCGTTAAATAAACAAAGTTATAAGTCTGCCTTGTCTTATTTCCATCTTCATCAGTAAAAATAAGGTTGACATCATTTCTTCCCTCTGCAACAGTAAGAGAAAAACTAAAACTTTCTCCTGTGCTGATTGTTTTATTTTCCGCTGCTTCACCATTTACATATGCAGAAATCGTCCCTGTTCCAAATACCAGCCCTTCTAATAAAACCTGATTGGTAAATACCGTATCATAAGATTTTTTTGTAATAAAAATCTCTGTTGCTTCATCTTCATATACATAATCACCGGTATGCCCTGCTGTAGGCACACTCCAAACGGTTTCAGACGGATTACTGTAATTATTCTCTGAATAAGCAACTACATAATAGTAATACGGCATTTCCTTTGTAACAGAATCGTCACGATAAGAAGTTTCAATTATTTCTGCAAAAACAGATACATTTTCGCTGCCTTCATCATAAGAATAACGATAAATCTCATATCGAACAGCATCTGTCACCGGCTGCCAACTTAAAGAAATCGCATCTGCCGCAGAAGAAATCTCTACAACCGGAGAATCCAACGCTGCCACTACATGGAGCGGCTTTGATTCTACATAAGTATTCCGTTCGCCGTTTACTCCAAGTTTTCCGCATACTCTAAATGTATAATCTCCCTCTCCTGAAATTACATAAGTACAGGTGGTATCCATAGTTTCAGCAATATCTTTCCATTCATTACCTTCTTTTGCCTGCACTACATAAAGACCGTCACCATCTGCCTCTACACTGCTTTCCCAGCTTACAGTAATAAAATCTCTTGTTTTTGCTGCCTCTGCCGATACAGAAGATACTACCGGAGCTGTACCGACTGCTTCATAACAATCATTTTGATCATATACTACCTTTCCTTCTGCATTGTAATATTTCATATTGGTAATAATTGCGGTCGCATTAGAAACAACAAAACCATAGGAAATCAAAGTATCCTTTCCATCCTTATTAAATAAAAGATTTCCTTTATCATTATATTTAAAAGTTGCTGTATTTTCACTTCCGCCCTCTGGCGTTACTGTAATAACAAAACCTTCCTCTTTCCGCTCCGCTTTAAAATGAACCTTTTGCTGCTCTGCAATAGAAGCATCCAGCAAACCTGCTCCGGCAAGATCCTCTGCCTTCTTTGAAAAAATACCTCGCAGACCCGTTTTATTACGGATTCCCACTGTAGCAATATAATTTTCATCAAATGCGCCAAAGAAAATTCCATTATAATTCGATGCTCCGCAAACACTAAGCACAACATCTGCTTCTAACCGATAAGCTTCTGCTGTCGGTTCAAATCCAAAATAACTAACAGAAGAATCAATTTTTGCATCGGTGGTCTTTAAGCTGCCATCTGTTTGTTCTAAAATAAATCTCTGCCCTACCGGCATCACCGACAAATTTTCCTTTGTACCATATGTTTTTACCTCTGGCATTTTCTCCTGAGGCACTTTTACATCAGAAGCCTGTGCTTTATTTGTTACAGACATGGAATGAATATAACCTGAACCACCACTATAAGTAAATATTAATGTTGTTTCCTCACCTGTATATGTAAATGTTTCTGTTTTACCATCTGTATCTACTTTTGCAGTAATACTTTCTGGTGAAATACTGCCACCCTCTGCCATTCCAGATGCTGTAAATTTGCCATCTTCCTTTGCATACTGGCATAAATCAAATGCAATCGTTGCATCTCCTGCCACTTCTACCTTAATCACATCTGTATTGCTTATCGTAATACCATGTGCATTACCATTATACTGAATCTTATTATTCCCAACTAAAGTAAGTAACCCGTCTGTTGATTTCACAGAATTTCCGCCAGAAATCTTATAATTTTCAACATATAACTCTGAAACAATACTTCCATCCTTAAAATTATAGCTAATTGGTGTTCCATTTGCACTTGGAATCCCGGATGCACTGTTATCCTTTACTATTATTGTATAAGTAATCGGATTTGTAGTCTGATCTTGATAAACAACAGTAATTACATTTTCATTAAATGAAGTAGTCACTTCACCTTCAGCAACGGAAATTTTATCCGCAGATAATCGCCCCTTTCCGCTTCCTCCTAAATCCGTCCATACTATCGCTGTATTTGGTGTTATAAGCTCTACTGTTCCTGAACCACTTACTACTTCTGCTGTAAAATCCGCCGTTTTCGAAGTACCAGAAGCTACTGCAAACGTAGTATCTCCAATCATAAGCGAAAATGATTTATTTACTTTCCATACACAATAAGTAATATCCTTTTGTACCTCTGCATCTGCTTCTACAGTTGTCAAATCAATCGCTGTATCAGATGTTATTTCATATAAATCTGCCTGTTCAAATTCTACTGTATAACTGCTTCCAACCGGCAATTCCACACGATATGTTCCATCTGAACCAATTTCTGCCGAACCAACAACAGAACTGCCATTTTTAAAAACTAATTTCTGTCCGGCTGCATCCACTCCAACTGTTCCTAAAACAACAGCTTCCTTTGGTATCTCTGTTACTTTATAAGAAATAGCATGAATATACCCGCCTTTCGGAACTTTTATCATCATTTCTACTATCCCTGAAGACAAATTTTTATGCTGAAAACTAACCGTTTCTGTACCATCTGTACTATCTTCAGAGCCTATTAATGATACTTCTGCCCCTTGCTGTTCTCCATCAATCCACATAGACGCTGAACAGTTTGCATACTTACATTTATTAACTGTAAATACACCCATTGTATTTGCAGGAATTTTCATTGTAAATGTTGTTGTTCCCTGCATATGAAGCCCATGGTTATTATCTACTATTACCTCAGATTCTCCTTCACTCAGGAATTTTATATATCCATTTTCTGAAATCACTGTTGTATTTGCTGCTAAAGGATTAGATCCAAATACCGCTTTCTCTGCAAAAAAATCATAACTTTCCGTTGTTCCAATCGGCGCAGCCGCAAAAACAGTATATGGAACAGAAACAATTATCATATTTCCTAACTCAATATTTTTATGGGATACAGTAATTATGTGTTCTACTGTATCTATATTGACCTGATAACCCTCTCCTATGTCATCTGCTGCACCTGATGTAACCAACAATTTTTCCAAAACAGGCTCTTCATCAAAAATTACTTTCTCTGGTGTCAACACAACATCTGACACTGCATTTTCATTATAAACTGCTGTTACTGTTGCACACTCTACATTATCATAACTAATGGTCGCTGCAACAACTTCTCCATCTTTAGCACTTTCCGCTTTTGCCTTAATATAATGTAGAAAACCACCTGTTATTAATTCAATATCAATTACAGTATCTTCCTCTGAAGTATATGTAACAACTTCTTCTGTTTTATCACTTCCCTGATTTGTATTTAATACCACTTTTTTTATCTCAGTTTCTCCACACTTAACTACTGCCTCTGAACTTCCATAAGCACATACACCAAATGTAATAGTGGTTTGACCTGCTGGTACATTAATAGAAAACTTATTTCCTGTTGCCGTTTGTGCTCCATGTTGTGTACCATTATGAACCATTGTTCCATAAATCGTTAAACAACCATCCTCTGTTGTCCATCCTGATTCTAAATCATTTGTATAACCTCCAAATGTAGATTCACGAAAATCCCACATTAATTCTGATCCATCCAATTCCAACCGTTTTACTTCTATATTTCTTGCTGAAGCAACCTTCATAGCAGATTCTGTTACTACATGTATATTTGCTTCTTTACTTTCAAATTCATCTGCCGATACCGACACTACCCCCCCGTTCCCTCTCAAAGGAACACCAGAAAAAATCATTGCCAACGTCAATATCCATGCAAGATAACGCTTTACTGTTTTAGGAATGACACACCTTAGATTCATCCTTTTTGAATCCATTCCGATTCCTCCTTTTCCTTACTATATGCTCTTCTTTATTACTACACTTCTCTGCAAAAGATTTGTCTGTCTTTGAAAATTTACCTCCACGTTTTTCGCTCCTCCCTCGTCACCTCCAATTTCCCTTTAATCTCAATTATTTTTTATATCAATTTTCAAAGCCATCCTATTTCACTCTTCTACATTTCCAAATTATAACATATGTAAGCGTTTTCATCAACCCTTTCTTTTCTATTTTTTGTGAATTATCCACAGAATACCATTATTTTTACTACTAAATATAGATATATACTATACATATTTTCCATCATCTCTAAAAACTATTGTTAATATTCTCTATCTTCATTCCACTCCAATTTCGCACCTTTTTTCTTACTATCTTTATTTTATCCTATATCTATAAATGTAAGCCCTTACATATTTTCTTTGCACCACTGATTGAAAGATTTACAAACCATGTGGAACATAAAACAATAATCTGTCTTCCACACGGATTGACAAAAAAAGCAATAAAACCCCAAAAATGCAACAGGTCATGAAGAAACTTACTGCCGAGGCTATATGGTTCTTCAGTTGTCAATGTTCCAAAATTTTTTTAGCAAAAGAAAAAGTGTAAAGTCTTTAATAATTCAATAAGACTTTACACTTTATTTATTTTCTATTATGCTATTTCGCTATTAATTGCTGGAAGCTCATATAAAACAAGAGGATCGATATCGATACATTTTGTTAAATCACGATTACCAGCCAAATCCCATGCTAAAGTATCATTTAAAACAGTACAAGTATTTTTAAATACGTCTACATCCTGCAAAGGCTGGAATACTGTCCCTTGCAATTCATTTGAAAAATCATATTCAACTATTTTTCCATCGTCAAAAAATACTTGAACATGATAATTATTAAATGGAATTACTTGAACAACCTTCGGAAAATATTCTTGCATAATCATCACTCCTTTATATTAATTATTAAAGGATTATTAAAACAGCAGGAATCCGACAGAAGGTCTACAAAGGGTCATTATTTCCCGTCGGCACTTAGGTGCTGTATTTTAGCACCTTATGTGTCCGTTACGAGGAAATACTAAGCGCAAGCGGGCCCGGTGTAGACCTTCTGTCGGATTCCTGCGTCCTGCCCGGATTCTTACATCCTTCCTACATCCTGCATGAAAAACAAAGATTATCCCACAGAGATCAAAACTCTCTTATTCAATTCCCCCAAAAACCAAACAAATCATCTCCCCCATCTACCGTCCAGTCCAAGCTCCATCCTTTCCGACCGTATAACCATCCGGTGTAACCGTATCTTCTGCCATTGCCCCCGTTCCTGTCAGATAATACCAAATCCCTTTCACCATCTGCCAGCCAGTCTTCATATCTCCATTCACACTATCCAGCAAATACCATTTACCATCTGCCGTCTGCTGCCAACCGGTCTTCATATCTCCATTTATACCATCCAACAGATACCACTTTCCATCCGCTGTCTGCTGCCAACCAGTCTTCATATCTCCATTCTTTCCATCCAGCAGATACCATTTCCCATTCGCCGTTTGCTGCCAGCCAGTTTTCATATCTCCATTCTTTCCATCCAGCAAATACCATTTATTATCTGCTGTCTTTAACCAGCCAGTTTCCATTTTTTTATTGGTTTCATTTAGATGATACCATTTACCATCTTTCTCTAGCCATCCGCTTACTGCCTTACTGTCCATACCAAAGAAATACCAAGACCCTTCTACCTGCTGCCACTTATCTTTCGAAAGAGTTCCATTCTTTTCAACAAAAACAACCTCATTTGCTGTCGAAACCACCAGCTTTCCGCTGCCGTTTTCTGCCACCTCTTTAATCGAACTCGTTCCCAAAGCACCAACTGCAAGACTTTCTTCCCTGCTTGTAAGGAAAGCATTTTCCTGTACATCTTCCTCACTATCCAAATCATTAGAATCATCAGGTGTCGGTTTTACCGGCTGATCCGTTTCTCCTGTATCCGGCATAGTATCGTCATTATAATGATTCTTTTCCCATTGTACTGCTGTCAAATTCAGTTTCCCAGCTCCAGCATAAGGCTGCACCAAACTTCCCAGCTTCTCTGCACGATATAAAATATACCCACTATAAGGCAAATTGCTCTTAAACACACTTTCATCTGTAATCAACACCCGCTGATCCTCATTTGTCGAATTATTCTTCGGTTCTAATACGGCTGCTTTTCCATTCATCAAATAAACACTGTTCACTGCATTGATATACCCCGGCGCACTTGCTCCATTTCCAGAATTCAATACATTCTGAATCCCGCTGATAAAACAATTTTCCAAAAGCACCTGCGCTCCGCAAGTAGAAGAAGCACCATTGCTTACAATCTTTTTAGCAATTTCCGAATTAGCAATTCCTTCCTTTGCCGTCAAAAGATCCTGTGCATCCATAATACAATTATACACATGGGTATAACCATAACGAAGCCTTGGCATCCTGTCCATAGAGTTCTTGTAATAATTATTAGCAAGTGTTACCTGAATTCCTGCCGCATTAACTGCGTCATCCGACTGTCCAAATAAATGCGTCTTTTTCTGCCCATATGCATACAGATAAATCTGCTCTGCCGTCATTCCTTCCTCTAACATATGCTGATAATTCGGATAATTTTCTGCATTTGCTGCCAATTCATTCATCATTGCATCAAAGAAAACATTCTCCTCGCTTCCCGGAAGGAACTCACACCAAGAAATCGTAATATTTGCTGTAGGAGAAGGATTTTTTACATCAATTACACCGTCATATGCTTTAAAGAATGTACAGTGATCAATCCAAATTCCATCACAGCCCTGATCAATCGTCATATAATCCCAATCATTTCTGTCATAATCTCCGTTTGTAGCTTCATCCCACTCCCAGAGTTCGTCAAACTTAATATTTCGAATAATAATATTCTTTGCATTTTTCATCGTAATATTGGCATGTTTGATCGAAGATCCATTTAAAGAAAATATCGTAACATCCTTCATATCTGCAAAACTTAAAGTCGAAACCCCTGTCTGAAGCAAAGTAGGGTGTGTCAGAGGCTGCGCACCATAAGCCTTAATAATACTGCTGTAATTTGCAAAATTCGGAATTTCCTTACTGCCCAGCTCTATATCAGCCACAAGCTCGATTACCGATGGTTTCCCGGAAGATTTTGCTGCCTGCAATGCCTTTAAAAATTCCTCTGCCGTTGCCGTCTGATAATAAGTTTCTGCATCTTCTGTCTGAATTCCGCCTCCAGTTACACCGTTTTCACTATAAGCACTTGCATAGCCTTCCTGCTCATATTTCCGAAGCCCTTTGTCACTTGTCACCACACCAACCGTTACCGATGCCACGCCTTCTGTTCCCTGATATCCACTAATCGTTTCCGGTTTTACCACTGCCTGAATCGTACAATCCTGATCCAGTTCCGTTATCGTATAGGTATGTTCCGCCTGAAGAGCCGAATATCCACGAATCACTTCTTTTGTACCGTCTGCATGTACTCGAACCCACTGAATTACTGAAGTATCATAGGACTGATTCTCTCCTATCGAATATGTTACATCCAGCTTATCTCCTATCTGTACCTGTTCCAAATCTCCAGTACTAGAAAGCACTGGTGCTGAAGTAAATTCTACCGTACTGCTCTCTTTTGTAAGAGGTTCATAAGTATAATAATAATACGGCTGCCATCCCTCAAAGAAATCTTCTATCTGCATCGCTTCTGCAAATGCCGCATCCTTTACCGTTCCTGCCACTCTGCCTGAAGTATCCAGAACTGCACCGTCTAATGATACCGTATTCCACTCCGCATAATTTGCATTTTCCGGCAGATTTCCGCTCATATTGTACCATCCGGCATCAATCATTGTTTCTGCATCCTGAACCTTTGTATTAAAAAATGTTACCCTTGATTTTGCATCCCATGGTCGCCCAAAATAAGATGCTGTATGAGAAAGCCCCTCTTTATTTGTAATAACACAATTTCGGAATATAGAACCAAGAGCATTTCCCTCACTTCGATTAGCAGTAATATAAGCTGCCGATGCTGTTCCGCCATAACCGGCAAAACTTAATTCACATCCGTCAAATACACAGGTAATTCCTGCTTCACCAAAGATATAATCCGTATTTCCTTCGATAAAACAATCTCTAAAATACGCATGTCTTCTTACAAAAAGCGTATCCTGACTGCTGCTGAAAGAACACTTATAAAATTCACAGAAATCACAGTTATCTCCGCTGCTTCCGCCAATTACAATAGCTGCTGCACGCTCCGTATTTGCCTTTGTCGTTACATCTGTCTGCAAGGTTCTTAATTCTCCATTTGGAAGCCCTGCACCATCTTCAATCTCTTCCTCTGTCACATATTTATTAAAGGAATTTTCAAAATGAATCCGCTCTGCCCGGAAATATCCTCCCGACAGATATACCGTACTTCCCCACGACTTCGTACAGGTAATCTTATCAAACTTATCATATGCCCGCTCAATATCATAAAAACCGTCTGCATTTAAACTGTAGTATTCATGACCAATTCCATAATACCCAGTAATCCGTACCTCTCCTTTATCCGGCTCTTCATTCTTAAATGTAATGTAGCTTGCCGTAATCTTTAACTGTTCCCGATACTCACCCGGTGCAATATGAACCGTAATTCTCTTCTCTTCACTGTCTGGTGCAGCTTCATTTAATGCTGCAACAGCATCTGTCAGATTTTTATAATTACAATCTTTTTCCTCATATCCAACATAGATATCTGTCACACCAGAAGGAATCGGCACAACCGGTTTCTGATAATGAAACATCAGATCCTTCTTTACTGTTTCTCCTTCCACTACCACATGCGTACCAGTCTGATAAGTACTGCCGACTGCTTCAATACTATAGCTGCCGTTTCTTAAAGAAAGACGATAGCCGCTTTCTGCTGCCTCTGCCTCATAGACATACTCATCCTCTAAATTGGTAAAAATAAGTTTTGTAATACCACTTGCTGTAAATGAATTCTTATCTCTATCAATATAATTTCCTTCTACTGCATAGACCGGCTTTGCTGAAACAGTAATATCCTGTGTACTGTCTTCATTTGCCGTAAATATGCCTCCGTCAGCAACAATATAATCATTTACACCACTGATTTCTACGTGGTATTCCACTCCCTTTTCCACATCAACCGAATAAGCAAGATTCTGTAAATGCTCCGTAAGTGAAATCGAATCATACATTGAAGATTCTGTCGGCATCAACATAACCTTTAAATCCGAAACTCTTGAATAATCCGATGCAAAACCTTTGATTGTTCCGCTGACATTTACCAGTTCCTTTTTCTCCACAACCAATTTCACATCTGCCTTACCAGATAAAATTTCATCCTCGCTTACCGCAATCTTATTCGAATCCAGTGTAAATCCATACCCATATGCCCCAGATAAAACAGCCGTATAATGATACCCTGGTGCTAATTTCACACGATAACTTCCATCTGAAGCAACCACTGCTTTTGTTACCATACCAGTTTCATTGTTGGTAAACTGTACGGTATAAGAAGAACCTATCTCACATTGATTGGTTTTTGTATCAATCGTTCCCTCTACCAAAACAGCCGGAATATGCATCACTCTGCTGAATACAGGCTTTCCGCTGCTTGCCGTAAAATAAATCCGATATGTTCCAGTCTGTTCTGCCAAAAATGTCTGTACCTCATAATTTCCAGTTGTTACTGATACAGCATCATCCTGTAAAGTCGGATCAGCAAGATAAACAAAATGCATCTCGTCCGGTCCATTCTGAGAAAGTCCGCCGTATACCACAATCTTATCTCCGGCATTGATATGACTGATTGTAATACATCTTCGGCTATTTCCGCCTGTTCCATTTGCATAATAATATCCGTTTGATTTATAGCCATCCGAATAAACCGTTTCTTTCGATCCTGAATAAGAATTTGGCAAACCAACCACATACATTCTGTCATTTGCCACAACGGTCAAAGCCATACTGCCAAACGCAACATCTCCTGCTGCTGTAAACTTTCCGTCTGTTCCCAATGTTTCAATACCCTTTAACGTATCCATTGTAATCTGATTGTTATAGAGTGTCGTATCACTTTCCTCTATTCCAGTCAAATCCCATACCCGAATTCGCTTATCATCTGGGTTTTCCAACTTTTCTTCATTTTTCACCGTCAATTTATGAAGATAAGTTTCACCGGCTGTCGCTACAGTAAATACAATCGTCGTTGCATCCCCGGTATAAGAGAAAATAACATCCTTCCCGTCATTTCCATCTCCAAACCCAGAAAAGATCTGTCCGTTTTCAGATGTAATTGCCCCTGTCGAAAGAGTCGGAACAATCGTAGCTTCCTTTCCATAAGCACATCCGGTAAAAGTAATCATCGCATCTCCGGCTACATTGACTTCAAACTGATCCTTATCATAAACAGCAAGCCCATGTGTCGTATCATGCCAATAAAGTTTATTTTCACTTAAAATATGTACAAATAAATCCTCTGACCAAATATCACTTATCGGACTATTCTTATCATTTGTTTTCGGAACAACCTCGCCTTCTGCAAAATTGTAAGTATTGGTTTCTCCTGCTTCTGGATAAAATGTTTCTTCTGTCTTTTTTACTGTAACAGTAAAAAAAACTTCATTTGAAACTCCTTCTGCCAACAGATAATCATTTATTTCAATTACACCCTTTATCAAAAATACCTGTTCTTTTAAAGAATCTTCTGTATAATTCCATAAAGAACTATCTTCCCATTGAATTAAAGCTTCTTCGCTTTCCTGACTGTCCTTTAACTGCAAAGACACACTCTTTGGCAAAGCTGCTGCAATTTCCGCTGCACTTACACCGTTTGCAAACTCTGCTTCTGTCTGTAGTTCTCCAACTCCTGTTACAATAACCGAACTTTTTCCTGCCACCGTTACCTGAATGGATACCTGAGTAGATGCCTCATCCTTTGCAGTAATTCCATACGGCAATACCAATTTCCCCGGAACAGTAACCACTCCTCCTGTTTCTGCCGTTACTGTATCAAAACCCTCCCAAGCAGAGGTATCTTTCTCCCAAGCAATCTCTGCTTCTAATTCTGCCTTTTCACTTCCTGCAGAAACCGTAATTGCAGCCGTTTCAGGTAAAACAGCCTCTATACTGCTTCCGTCAGCCGAATACTCGCTTACTACTCCGTCTAACTCTGCTGCCTGCTCCAATACAGCATCTGTCATAGTCACATTTAGCTTTGACAAATATACTGTCCCTGTAAATTTTAATATAATGGTCTGAATTTCTACATCCGAAAGTGCCACAGTTTTATAATTTCCCTTTACTGTATCAGAAACCTCTTTTGTTGAAAGATAGCTATTTGCTGAAGTAACCGTATAACCCTTTCCTTGATAAGATATTTCCAAATCAATAATCGCTGCACTTTTCGCTGCAATAATAATCTCGCTTCCATTCCCCAGCATAATACCATACTGTGAAGAATGCCACTTTACGTCACCACCCAAAATTACATTTCCATTTGCCAAAGCTTTATCTGATTCTTTTAAAACATCCCCTTGATTTGCATAACCGGAATCAGGTGAAAAACAGCTTTGATTTTTATCTTCCACTGTATCATAGCCTGTAAACTGAAGTGCTATATTCTCTGCATTGTCGGCAGGATCATCCTCTTCATTAGAAGAATCCATTTTTTCCTTCACAGATATATACCATATATAAATTCCACTACTTACTGAGCCAATATAATATTCCCGTGTAGCAGATAATTTTTCTGCTGTTAAAGAAAAGGAAATCTCTGTTAAATCTGTTGTTTCCATCACTCCAGTAGTCTTATCCACTACATTTCCGTCTTTGTCCCACAATCCAACGATTCTTCCAGTTGTTCCTGTAGAAGCAACAACAGTAACCTCTGCCTCTGTCGCCTGATCAGATATCTGAAAATGAACCGATGCATGGGTTTTAGAAGCACTTCCCTGTGTATTAATTCTTTTTGTAAACGAAAGTGCCGTTCCATCTTTCAAAGTAATACTTTTTGAACTACTATCAACACCAGCATTTTTCCCTGCTGTTATCACATAGGCAAATTTATTATCTGTACCGCACTCTACCCGTAAATCTTCTGTCTTTTCACCTTTAGGATCTATCAAATCCATATCACTTGCATTTAAAGTATAAATTAGCTCTGTACTTCTCAATTCATTATTTTGAAGCGCATACACAGCCGTCCCACTGGCAGCCTTACTTTCAGCCACACCATCAATGATCGAACCCGAATCAGCCAATGCTAATGCCCCCCCGAAATTACCTAAAGGCAATCCAGAGAAAATCATCGCCAATGCCAATATCCAAGCCAACCAACCCTTTACTACCTTTGGAATTGTACCCTTCCAACAAATCCCTTTTAAATCCATTCCCACTCCTCCTTTTCTTTAAAATATACTTCTCGTTATAATTCTAAAAATACTTACTTTAACAAAAAATCTTATCTATTGAAAAATCTACATCCTTAAAAACTGCCTCTGACTTATTTTTCTAGCCTCCCTTTCTGTTTCCAATTTTTCTTTTATTTCCAACTATTCTTTACACAATTTTTAATACGCAGAATTTTTCCTAATTCTATATTTCCATATTATAGCATATGTAAGTGCTTTCATCAAGAATATTATTTTCTCTTTTTGTTTATATTTTATAAAATACAATTATTTTTATATCTATTTCTATACAATTTTTATCAATAAAAATTTTTTCTTTTTCTCCATTTATAATAAATATTTTTTATAAACAATATATTTTTTCTTAAATTAACTTCTTATCTCCATATTTTATCATATTTTTATAATTGTAAGTACTTTCATTCCCAAATCTTCAAAAATTGATGATAAAATTTCTATATGTTATAATAGATTTATCAAACTCAGACAAAAAAGGAGATATCGAATTAAGCTAGGTGAAGCAATCGCTAAAACAATTTTAGATGATATGAAAGACATCAAATATCCAAATACCGACTTTTCCTATTCCAGATATAAAAACACAAATGATATTTCTTGGACGGAATTTATCAAACAACAAATTAAAAAAATCCAGCAATAAATTAAGTAGAAGAAAAATTTTCCCCTACTCGTTAAAAATTCTTATAATAAAGATTTTAGGTTTCTTGAAGAGGACGCCAAAATGGGAAGGAAAGTCCACTTCAAGCCCACTTGCGCTTAGTATTTCCTCGTAGCGGACACATAAGGCACTAAAATACAGTGCCTAAGTGCCAGCGGGAAATAATGAACCTTCGCAGACCTTCCTTTTGATTTCAGCGTCCCCCTTCAAGTTACACCAAACACTCAACAACTTTGCTAACAATCTTCCTATAAGTTCCCATATACATAAAAAACCGCTACACAAAATATCATTCTCTGCAGCGATTTCTTTTTCTTATTTTTTCCTCTCCCATCCACTCAATCGCAATAAACGATCCTCCCCCCGCAAATTGTCCGCTTTACCTTCCCAGTCAATGTCCACCCGGTAAAAGGAGAATTACAAGATTTAGAAGCATACTCCGACACCACCCATTTTTCATCTGGTGCAAATAAAACCACATCCGCATCTGCCCCAACGGACAAAGTTCCCTTCTCTAAATGATACAGTTTTGCTGGATTTACACTCATCTTCTTAATCAACTCCACCATCGTCAACTGACCCGTCTTTACCAAATTAGTAATTCCAAGTGCCAAAGAAGTTTCTAACCCAATAATTCCGCTTGGTGCTTCTGTCAATGGCTTTTCTTTCTCTTCTCTGCTATGAGGTGCATGGTCGGTAGCAATAATCGAAATCGTCCCATCTTTCAACCCCTCCAAAATAGCAAGCCGATCCTGCTCTGTACGAAGCGGAGGGTTCATCTTAGCAAGCGTACCATACTTTAAAACCGCTTCCTCCGTTAAAGTAAAATGATGTGGCGTCGCCTCTGCCCATATATCTGCCCCAAGCCTTTTTGCAAAACGAACCAATTCTACCCCATATGCAGAACTAATATGCTGAATACTCACCGTTGCCCTCGTATCCAATGCAATCATACAGTCCCGTGCAATCAAGCTGTTCTCCGCAAGTGCAGGAGAACCATAGATTCCAAGCTGTTCTGACACCTCTCCATGATTAATTCCATTATTTTGTATAAAAACTGGGTCTTCCTCATGAAAACTAATCGGCATAGAAAGTTCCCTAGCTTTCTGCATCGCCCTTCTAACAAAAACCCCATCCTTTAAAGGAATCCCGTCATCCGTAAATCCAACCGCCCCAGCCGCCTTCAAAGCCGCCATATCTGTCAATTCTTTCCCTTCAAAATTTTTCGAAACAGCCGCACAAGACAGCACACAAATCCCCGTCTTTTTTCCCTTTTCCAAAACATACTGCAGCCGTTCCACCTGATCTACAACCGGCTTTGTATTTGCCATACAAATAACCGTAGTAAAACCCCCTTTTGCCGCTGCTGCAGCCCCGGTATCAATATCCTCCTTATAAGTAAATCCCGGATCTCGAAAATGCACATGCACATCAATCAACCCGGGAGCTGCACACCAGCCAAAAGCCTCCAAAACTTCCTCTCCGCTTTGTACTTCCTCTCTTTTCTTCCTTTCCTCCTCATCCAATCCCTGATAAAGATAACAATCTACAATCCTGCCATTGCGAATTAAAATATCCCCTATCCCTTCCAGCTCATTTGCCGGATCAAGAATCATTGCTCCTTTTATAAGCATATTTATATCCTCTCTTTCCAAAAAATAAAAGGGAAAACCAGAAAACAATCCTGAAACCAAAAGAATAAAAACAGATAAAATAAAACAAAAAAATAAGCGCGAGACGGGGATCGAACCCGCGACCCCCTCCTTGGCAAGGAGGTGCTCCACCGCTGAGCCACTCGCGCATGTCTTACTGACATAAAGTATCATATCATAATTCAATTTATTTGTCAACACTATTTTTCTAAATTTTTTCCATCATATTTCCCCCAAGGTTACAGTTCAGCCACCCCCAATGGGACGACATTTACACCGGCTACAAAATAGC
>CAJUGZ010000034.1 GCA_910585855.1 uncultured Lachnospiraceae bacterium
AAAAAAGGGGCGTGTTTAGCCCGTATGAAAGAGAAGCCATCTTATTGCGGTGGATGATATCTTTTGGTATGCCAGTAAAATTTTGACTTCCATAAGGGCGAATTGCGCCCCGGTCTGTTCGGTTGGATGTGCTAAAATGCAGAAGTCTTAGAACTTCTTACTTTTTGGAAACCGGAACAGCAGGATGCCTAGGGGGTTCGTATCTGGCGTCCCCCTTCTACCCAAAAAAATTATACCGTCCCAAAAAGTCAGAAGAAATATCCCCCTGTGCATTATACTGACTAGAAACTGCCTCCACATTAGCAGACGCATGATCCCCAATCTTTTCCGCTAAAAACTCTACTCTAGATGAAAAACTTCCATCCTTTCCAAGTACCTGCTCTAATGTATCAATATCTGCCCCTTCCATCTTTTTAGAATCCACCTGCAATGTCCCATCTCTTTCTACTGTAATCCCAATCTTTTCCAATTTATCTGCCTGCTGAGAAGCTGCCTGTAACAGCGATTTTCTATAATACTGCCCTAAAAAATCATTTGAACCCTGCAAAGCCTGTATCGTTTCATTATATTTTTCTGCCATTTCTTTGGCATTGGTACAAATCTCTGTCTTTTTCCCGCTTTCTTTTGCTTTTGCAAAAAGGGAATCTCTCTCTTTATCTGTAAAAGCCTTTGTCTTTTGAAGCAGTTGATCGGCTGCTGTATCTAACTTTTCATATTTGCTTTTTTTATTTTTATCCAGTGCATTTGTTTTTTTATTATTTAATGCACTTAATAGGGTATTGTCCATACTGTTATTATTCACATAATTTAAAAGAGAATTTCGATTAATCGGCATTCCTGCTTTTATTGCTGCTTCATCTAACATTCTTGTTGTAATTCTCATATTGCTGCCTCCTTACTGTCTTTTCTGCTGCTGCAATTACTTTCCGTCTATGTAGGCAAACCACCTCTTTAAAAACTGTTCAGACAGGTTTTATCACTCCTTTAAAATATAATCCCGATATGCTTTTACAAATTCTGGATATTTGTATTTGGAAATCAACAGGCTTTCTCCATTTTTCATTCTAAGCTCTGTCCGGTCATATTGTTCCACATACTTTAAATTTACTAAATAACCTTTATGAATTCTGAAAAATCCGGGATAGAGTTCCCTCTCCAATACACCGATTTTATCATAGTATTCAATCTTTTCTTCGGAAAGGTAGAGGATTACCTTTCGATTGCTGCTTTCGATATAATAAATATCATCTGCCGGAACTTTTCTTAATACGGTTTTGTTCCTTACCAGAAGCTCTTTTGGCTCCGCCTGCTTCCTTGGTTTAAGATAGTGATATTCCCGTACAGCCTGTGCAAATACACTTTCAAATACGCTTTCTTTCACAGGTTTTTGCAGATACCAAAATGCATGAACAGAAAATGCTTCCAACATATACTCCGAATTTTCCGCTATCAATATCAAGAGCGGCAGGCTTCCCCATATCGCTTTCTGCCTTTCTTCCATCCAAGTTCTCAGTCTTTTTGCAGTACAAATTCCATCCATTCCCTCCATTGCAATACTCAAAAAAAGAATATCAGGAAATACGCCCATTCCATATTCCCAAATCTGAGTAAGTTCCCTGCTGGATGAAAATTCTGCAATTTGACAGTCTATATCCTGCTTTTCAATCCATTTCCGTATAACAAAGCGCATCTGTTCTTCCTCATCACAGATTGCTATATTCAACTACTCCACCTCATGTTTTAGTTTTACCTGTCTGATATGGGATTTTATAGTAAACGGTTTGCCTATACAGGAGTCTGACTGACCCCTGTATGGTTATTATCGGCAGAAATCAGAAAAAAAACATAGAAATGTCATAACTGGTCGTCTAAATGTTGCAAATAGTATCCCTAAAATTCCCTTTTTTTCATAACATTTTTACTGATAAAAAAAGAACCAAAAACGCATCCTATCCAAATCACAAAGCCTATAATAAAAATCATCCATTTGCTGCAATGACGAATCCATAATTCTGCTTGGTAAAGTAATCCCTCCGCCCAAATTTTTATACCTTCTCCTCCGATTTCTGAAAGAAACGTTCCAAACACAAAGAAAAAAATCACAATACCAATTAAAACAAGTCTTCCAATATCACTGCCAAATTTTAATTGTATTGGCAAAATAATCATCTGAAACAAAGATAAAATAACAAAAATAGCAATCATCTGCATTAAAATCTCCGAAACCGAAAGTTTTAAAAAGACAATGCAAAAAACAGAAGAAACAATATTTCCAATCAGTCCACTGCCCACTGCAAATGCATATTTCTCAAGTACATAAACCGTTTTATCAATCGGCATCGTCATAAGAAAAACAATACTTTTGTCAAATTCATCCAATGAAATCGTATTTAATACCAATGTTCCGCAAAACATGGTTACAAAAGCAATTACAAAACTTGCTGCATCTGCCTTTGTCAATGTCATCATTACTGCAAGCATAAAAAATACGATTAATAATCTTTTATTCTGTAATGTCATCTGTATATCTTTTATCAACAATCCTTTCATACTGCTTCCCCTTTCATAATAAACAACACAACCTCATCAATACTTCCTTTTTCTATCACAATACCCGGATAATTTTCCAAATAGTACTGTCGTTCTTTTGTTAAAAGTTCATATCCAAACGGCACTTTTTTTTGATACAGAAGATAAGTTTTATCCAATGTCTGATACTGCTCTTCATTTACTTTCAGCATAGCATACTCTGAAAGAATCACATCTGTATCTTCATGAAATAAAATTTTTCCATTCTGCATAAAATACAGATCATCACAAATTCCTTCCAAATCAGAAGAAATATGCGAACTGATTAAAATAGCCCGTCCCTCCTGACACATATACTCACGCATCTCATCTAACAATTCGCTTCTTGTAACAGAATCCAAACCCACTGTCGGCTCGTCCAATATCAATAGCTTTGCCTGATAACTCATAGCAATCAGCACTTTAAATTTTGCCTTCATACCAGTTGAAAACTCCTTAATCTTTTTTTCCAGCGGCAATCCGTAATCCTGACATTTCTTTAAAAACTGCTTCGTATCAAACTTTCGATACATCGCTTCCATTACCTTTATTACATCCTTTATTGTCATCATATAACTAAAAGTATGCTCGGAAAGTACAACTCCTATTTCTTCCTTTTCCCGAACCGAAAACTCCTTTTGATTCTTCCCAAATATCTCTATTGTCCCGCCTTCTATCTGAATCAGCCCCAAAATAGCCTTAAACGTTGTACTCTTTCCTGCTCCGTTTGCACCAATCAATCCCGTAATATATCCCTCTCTCACTTCCAATGAACAATCTAGGCAAAAGTCCTGATAACGCTTCTGCACTCCTTTCAGCTTTAACATCATCTCATCATTCCTCCGTAATCAAATCAAATAATACACGAATTTCCTCATCTTTCATTCCACAATGTCTTCCCGCCTGAACTGCCCGTTCCAACATCAATTCCACTTCCCTCCTCTGCTCTTCCTGCAAAAGATGTTTATTATTTGCAGCAACAAAACTTCCCTTTCCATGTACAGTAACAATAAAACCATCTTGTTCCAAACAGTCATATGCCTTTTTTACAGTTAATGCACTAATTTTCAAATCCTTTGATAATGTACGAACAGAAGGCAATATCGTTTCTTCCTTTAACTTTCCCTCCATTATCATCGCCTTAATCTGTCTTACAATCTGCTCATAAATCGGTTCTATCGATGAATTACTAATAATCAGATTCATACTTTCTGCTGCCTCCTTAATAAACAGTATATTACAGTATATATCAGTTGTCAATAAAAACTTTAGCTAAATTCTCAATAGGACGCTGAGATCCCAAGAAAGACGCCGAAACCGCAAAAAGGTCTGCTCTGGGCTCGCTCTCGCTTAGCATTTCCTATTTCCTCATAGCGGACACTAAGACGCTAAAACACAACAGCACAGCGTCTAAGTGCCGACGGGAAATGATGACCCTGCACAAACCTTTTTGCGGTTTCAGCTGTATACTCCAGCCAGAAAACAAAATTGCTGCAAAAACTTATTTTAAATCTCTATTAAAAAAACATAAAAAAATGGAGTAATTCTACCTCCATTTCTTTACAACCCCTTTTTTGCTAACCAACTAGACACTCTTTAAATATTTTTATTTATAAATTAACAAATTGCTACTTTTTTTCATTATTTTTCACTATATATTTTATTGCTTTCAACCAATAGATAAATTCTACTTTATAAGATTCCTATATACTTTCGCTAAATTATTATAAATACCCGCTGTATAGGGATGTTCTTCCCCTAATATCTTTTTACAAATATGAAGACTCTTTTCCAATAATCTTTTTGCCTTCTCATAATCTCCCTGATATTCATATATTATTGCTAAATCATTATAATTACTAGCTGTATAAAAATGCTCCTCTCCCAGTATCTTTTTATAAATATGAATACTTTTTTCATATAATTTTCTTGCCTCTTCATATTCCTTCATATTCCTATATACTTTTGCTAGATTATTATAAATGCCCGCTGTATAGGGATGTTCTTCCCCTAATGTCTTTCTATAAATACGAATACTTTTTTCAAATAATTCTTTTGCTTTTTCATACTCTCCCTGATATTTATATACTAGTGCTAAATTATTATAACTACTAGCTGTATAAGGATGATCCTCTCCTAGTATCTTTTTATGAATATAAATACTTTTTTCATATAATTCCTTTGCTTTCTCATATTCTCCCTGATGTGCATATATTCCTGCCAAATTATTATAACTTTGAGCTATATCAGAATGTTCTTCTTCTAACACACTTTTACGAATATAAATACTTTTTTCATATAATTCTTTTGCTTTTTCATATTCTTTTTGATGGGTATATATTTCTGCCAAATTATTATAAACTTTAGCTATAACTAAATGTTCCTCTCCTAATATCTTCTCACAAATATGAAGACTCTTTTCAAATAATTCCTTTGCTTTCTCATACTCTCCCTGACATTTATATATTATTGCTAAATTATTATAACTGCCAGCCGTATACAGATGCTCTTCTCCTAGTATCTTTTTATAAATATGAATACTTTTTTCATATAATTCCTCCGCTTTTCCATACTTTCCTTGACGTTTATACAATATTGCTAAATCATTATAATTTTTAGCTGTATAGGGATGTTCCTCTCCTAATATTTTCCTACAAATGTCAATACTTTTTTCATATAATTCTTTTGCTTTGCCATACTCTCCCTGATGTTCATACATTACTGCCAGACTATTATAAACCTGAACTGTATAGGAATGTTCTTCTCCTAGTACTCTTTCATATATACGCAAACTTTTTTCACACAATTCCTTCGCTTCTTTATATTTTCCTTGCTTTCCATACACTTCTGCCAATTCTTTATAAACCTCTGCTATTTCTAAATGCTCTGTTCCAAGTAATTCCTCCTTAATTTTTTTTGCCTTTAACAATAGTTTTTCACTTTCGTAGTATTGTAGCTCATCCATTTTATCTTTAGCCTGTTCTATCAAAATATATGCCTCTTTTAACTCTGGTTTTAATTGTTTTTGTTTCAATTCCCATCCAATTTTCTGTACCAATTCCTCTTCAGTAAAAAGCAATTCTTCTTTTTCTTTTTTCCACTCTACTCTATCATTTTGAAATATAATCTGAAGTTTAAAAAACGAGTAAAAATCATATGCTCCATTCACTAATCGATTATCGCCTGACGATGTAATAAGAAAAATAAGATTTTTCTCTAAACTTCCTAACATATCTCTACTGAAATTCAAACGTTTCAAATCTTCCTCACTTTGTACTGCAAGATGAAAGTTAGAAATCATAAATGTTTGTGTTTCTGGTAAAGCAATCATCCATTTCTGTAAATCATAAAAAGAATACCCTCCCGGATGTCGTTTATAGTCGTAAATTTTTACTGTTCCCTTCCTATAAATATCAACAATTTCCTTTTGCATCATTTCATCAGCTACTACCAAAAATAAACCCTGTTCTGATTTTTCTATAATCCATCCTAACGTTTTGTATCCTTCTTGACTATTCTCTTCCATCACTAATTAACCCCTGATCTTTAAAAAATTTTACAACTAAAGGGTGAAGATTATGCCATCGTTTCCCATTATATTCCAGCACTACTGCTGCCTGCAGCATTTTTAATAACTTTTCCTTATCCTCTATTCGTTCTTTATTTCCATTATAAATATTTAATAAAAAATCATAATCCTTTTGTTCAATCCGTCTGGTTAAAGATGTTTTTAACTCTTCTAATGCACACTCTGCATCTTCCATAGAAATTGTTTCACTATTTCTACGTAATGCTCTCTTTGCTGATGCATTAATCACATGAAATAAATCTCTAAGTGCTCCACCCGTATACTGAATCAGCTTTTTTAAAACATCCCCTTCAAACAATTTCAAATCTGCACGTTTCTTTACAATTTCATATATAATCTCAATCCCTTCCTGAAAAGGCTGATTTTCCATTGTTTCAATCTTAATCATTGGAAGTGTTTTCGTTATGAAATAACTTTCCATTGCTGAAAATCTTCCATCATAAGAAAGTCCAATAGGAAAAGTATAAATAATCGGAAACTCCATACCTGAAAGAATTGCTGCATAATTATAAAATACTCTCCATGCATCCTCTGGATTCAGTTTATCTAAATCCTCAAAAATCATAATGGGTTGTTTTCCTTCCGTTTTTTTCATAATTTCTTTTGATATAGATCCTAATATTTGAACCCATTCACTAGAACGAACATTTATTTTCTTTCGATATTCCTTTCTTGTTTCCTCATTAAATCTTAAATCTGTTTTAATTTTTGCAAAAATATTTAAAATGCTTGCAAGAATTCCCCCCGTTTCCATTGATACACCTGTTTCTAGAGAAGCTGCTTCCTGAGATTGCGATATTAAAGTTTCTGTGCCTTCATACCAAAAATTCATAATATCATTTAAAATACCTTCCTCTATTTCACAATCCAATTCTTTTGCAATTTCTAATAAAGCTTCTCCCATCAATATAAAAAGGTCAGAATGTACAATATTAAATAAATCTAAATCACTGCAGGCAATCGTTTTCACATAATATCCTATTGAATGAAGCCTTTCTGTCATTCGATTCAGTTCTGTACTCTTCCCACATCCTCTATGTCCTAATAATAAAACCGCAGCACATTCTTCCGGCTTTTGGCAAATATCAAAAATATCTTCAATTGGGGAATTATATTTGTCGCTCATACGATATTCCATCGTTCCATCACAATAAAACTCTTTCATCTGACTTATTTTTAAAGGTGCTGGCGAAAAAGCATTTATTATTTCAGAAACCTGTGTTGCATACTTCATTAAAAACGCCTCCCGTTTTAGTTGAATTTTTTGTTCCTATTATACACTACAATCAATAAATTAGCAAAATATTTTTAATTAGGCTTTTGAAAATAGGGTACTGCAAAGGGGTTGTTTCACCGGACACCAGAGGTGATTGGATCACAGCAGAAAAGTTTAGAAAAAACGTATTAAAAAAATAGGCACTCTATTTCTGTGCCTATCTGCTAAACCAAACTCTATTTATTTAAAAATACAATATATGCTTAATCTCGAAAGTAAAGATCCCTCGTATAAACCTTTTCTCTTACATCAGCAAGTTCCTCGCAAAATCGGTTTGCTACAATCACATCGGAAACCTTTTTAAACTCTTCTAAGTCTTGAATCACCCGAGAGTGAAAAAACTCCTCTTCTTTAAAAGAAGGTTCATAAACTACTACAGGAATCCCCTTTGCTTTGATTCGTTTCATTACTCCCTGTACAGAAGACTGCCGAAAATTATCGGAATCTGCTTTCATAGTCAGTCGATAGATCCCAACCATTCGAGGTTTTCTTTCTAAAATTCGTTCTGCAATAAAATCCTTTCTTGTTCGATTTGCTTCTACAATCGCTCCAATGATATTATTGGGTACTTGATCGTAATTTGCCAAAAGCTGTTTCGTATCTTTTGGAAGACAATATCCGCCATATCCAAAAGAGGGATTATTATAAAAATTTCCAATTCTAGGATCAAACCCTACTCCTTCAATAATTTGCCTGGTATTCAGCCCACGCACCTCCGCATAAGTATCTAATTCATTAAAGTATGCCACCCGAAGTGCTAAATACGTATTGGCAAATAATTTAATGGCTTCTGCTTCTGTCAAATCTGTAAACAATGTAGGAATTTCTGTTTTTACTGCCCCTTCCTGAAGTAAAAAAGCAAATTGTTCTGCCCGTTCTTTTAACCTTGGATCGGTTAAAGGAACACCTACAATAATCCGAGAAGGATATAAATTATCATATAATGCATGTCCTTCCCGAAGAAATTCCGGTGAAAAAATTAGATTTTCTGTTTGATATTTTTTTCGTACAGAAGCACTGTATCCAACCGGTACAGTTGATTTTATTACCATAATTGCTTCTGGAGCTAACTGAAGTACCAGTTCAATTACCTGCTCTACAGAAGAAGTATCAAAATAGTTCTTTACTGGATCATAATTTGTCGGTGTAGCAATTATAATAAACTCTGCACCCCGATATGCTTCTTCTGCATCCAGCGTAACATGCAGATCCAATTCCTTCTTTGAAAGATATTCCTGAATTTCTGTATCCACAATAGGTGAACATTTTTTACGAATTTTTTCTACTTTTTCCGGTAAGACATCTACTGCATAAACGGTATGATGCTGTGCTAATAAAATAGCAATGGATAATCCCACATATCCTGTACCGGCTACTGCTATTTTCATTTTTTTTCCTCCATAATCCTTTGTTCTGTTATCAATTATTTCATTACAAGTTCTATATGTAATCGAATCAAATTTCCTCTCCTGCTAGAATCAATTGACTGATCAAATCGTTCTATAAATACAAGAACTATAAAAATCCCTCTAGCCTTTATCACTCTGTTTTAAATTATATCTATATTCTATCATATCTCATAATAGAAGTCTATTTTTTTTAACAGTGTCCAAATTGGAATCCATCCACCCTTAGACACTGTTTCTAATCTGTATTTATTTCAATATTTCAATCATTATTTTGCTGAATCAGTAAACAACATTTTTACCCGCTGTACTTCTTCCTCTGTAGCCTTCTGTGCCGGCTGGTAGTACTGTTTTGCTCTGGCAATCTGAAATAATTCCTCTTGAGAATCTTCACACTGATTTCGAATCTGCTTTAATGTTTGTTTTAATTGCATATTCTCTGTCTGAGGAATCATTTCTCCATATTTTTCTAAGTTTGCATTGATTCCTTCTAATGCATCCACAACCATAACTTTCTCTTCCATCTTCTTTTCCTCCTTTACAGAAAACGCATTAATTGCTGTTTTGTTTCTGTAGCAGACTGTGCTGCCTTCTCAAAAAATTGTTTTACATTCTGATCGGTAGCTTGACGTGCATACTCTGTCATTTTACAATTCGATGTTTCATACCCCATAATCAAATGTCTTAAATTCTGAAGTTCTAATTCTGATAACTCTGACATAAAAAATCCTCCTTTCAAATCTACATCATTTCTCTATGCAAACCTTAGTATATACAAATAAAAAGGTTTTATACCCAGTGCCGATCTTTTCTATAAGCAAAAAAATTTACCCATCTACAACAAAAGCTATAAATGGGTAAATCAAACTTATTTAAAATTATAATCTCTCATACAACTCCTCATACTTCCGAGCTGAAGTATTCCAAGAAAAATCCATCGCCATTCCACGATCAATCAGCTTATTCCACTCCCGACGCCGATTATAATAAACATCCTTTGCATAATTAATCACACCAAGCATTTCATGCGCATTATAATTTGCAAATGAAAATCCGGTTCCAGTCCCTTCAAATTCATTATAAGGCTCTACTGTATCCTTTAATCCGCCGGTTTCACGCACAATCGGCACTGTACCATATCGAAGACTCATCAACTGGCTAAGCCCGCAAGGCTCAAACAGAGAAGGCATCAAAAATGCATCACAAGCAGCATAGATCTTATGTGACAGCGGATCAGAATAATAGATATTTGCCGAAACCCGATTCTGATACTTCCAGTCATAATGCCGGAACAGATTCTCATACTTTGCTTCCCCAGTTCCTAATACCACTAACTGTGTTCCCTCTGTACAAATCTCTTCCATTACACATTCAATCAAATCAAATCCCTTTTGATCAGTCAGTCTAGAAACGATACCAATCATAAACTTTCTTTCATCTTCTTCTAATCCAAGTTCCTGCTGTAATGCTCGTTTATTCTTTACTTTTTCTTTTCGGAATGTCCGTGCATCATACTGTTTTACCAAATAAGGATCGGTAGCAGGATTATAATCCTCATAATCAATTCCGTTTACAATACCAAAAAGCTGATTTTGTTTTGCCCGCATCAGCCCGTCTAATCCTTCTCCATAAAAACTGGTCTTAATCTCATCTGCATAAGTAGAACTTACCGTTGTTACCAAATCGGCATAAACAATTCCGCCCTTTAACAAATTGGCATCTTTATAAGACTCCAATTTATCCGGTGTAAAATAATAAGCAGGAAGCCCAGAAAAATCCTTAATCGTCTTAATATCCCATACTCCCTGAAATTTCAGATTATGTATGGTCATAATCGACTTAATATCTCTAAAAAACTCGCCATCATGGAACTTATCCTTTAAATAAACCGGAATCAAACCAGTCTGCCAGTCATGACAATGAATAATATCTGGTCGGAAATCAATTACCGGCAGACAGGATAATACTGCACGAGAAAAGAAAGTAAACTTCTCAATATCCCACTTTGTATCCCCATAAGGCTTGTCCCCATTAAAATAATACTCATTGTCGATAAAATAAAATATAACTCCGTCATACTGCATCTCAAAAACGCCAACATACTGACGCCGCCAGCCTAAATCCATATAGAAATGTGTTCTGTAGTTCATTTTTTCTTTCCATTCCCACTTAATACAGGCATACTTCGGAATAATTACTCTGACGTCATAATTTTCCTTGTTAAAGCACTTTGGCAAAGAGCCAACTACATCTGCCAAACCACCTGTCTTAATAAATGGAACTGCTTCTGATGCTGCAAATAAAACCCTCTTCATGTACCTAATCCTCCTGACACTTTTCCACCCCAAGGTATCTAATCTGCCGCCAAATGGGATGGTTTTTTCTTACAATCAAATATGATTGGTTTCATTATAGCATAGCTTGTCAATAATGTCTATAAAGGAATTGACATCCTTCCATAAGTCTTTCAAAATTTTTCCAAGAGAACGCCAAAATCTGAAGGAAGGTCTGCATCAGGTCCGCTCTCGCTTAGCATTCGGAGCGGAGCAAACAAAGGAAATGAACAAACCGCATCCTGCGTCCGAGAAAAGAAAAAAATTAAAATCATTTTACATCATACGATATTTCAAACGAATCTTATCAGAAATCAAAGCAATAAACTCCGAATTAGTAGGCTTACCTTTCCCATTATTCACAGTATACCCAAACAGCTCATCTATCGTATCTACATTTCCCCTTGTCCACGCTACCTCAATCGCATGACGAATCGCCCGCTCCACTCGACTTGCCGTTGTCTTATGTTTTTTCGCTATCGTCGGATAAAGAATCTTTGTAATAGAATTCATCATCTCCACATCGTTTACCGACATCATAATCGCATCCCTTAAATACTGATACCCCTTAATATGCGCCGGAACTCCTACATCATGAATAATCGCCGTTACATCATTTTCTAAATTTTTCTCAGCGGGTTTTCCTTTCTCTTCTTCCATAGATGTCCTTACTGCCTTTTCTTCTGCTGCCCTCTTCCCGCCTAACCGCTTTACCCGTGTTAAAATTCCTTCATGATCAAACGGCTTCATAATATAATAGTTTGCTCCCAACCCAAATGCATCTTCTGTAATCCCCTCTTGACCAATCGCAGTGATAATAATAAATTTTGGCTGTTTTTTAATGGTTTTGTCCATACTTACCTTTTCCATTACCGTCAATCCGTCCAATTTCGGCATAATCAAATCTAGCAGTACAACATCCGGCTGTTTCTCCTTGATAATTGTATAGATTTTTTCCCCATCATCTGCTTTTCCAACCAATTCGATCTCTTCATCACTATTCAAAATATTACCTAATGCATCAATGATTCTCTCGTTATCATCTGCTATTGCTACACTCAGTTTTTCCATATAATCCTCCTTAAATCTTTCTATTCTCCTATTATACCATTACAAGAAGCGATTGCAAGATTTAAGTTTCTATCTGTTTCGACATTTTTCGACAAACAGACACCCCCATTCTTATTGCTTTTTCAACATGCCGCTCTGCCTTTTTTTCTAATTTTCCAACATATTTTCAATAAAAATACCATATCCTTTTGTAGAATCATTGACAAATACATGAGTAACTGCACCAATTAGCTTTCCATTCTGTAAAATCGGACTTCCCGACATCCCCTGTACAATTCCGTTTGTTTCCTGCAAAAGCACTTCGTCTACCACACGAATTTCCATTCCCTTATTGACATTTCCGGGCGAATTGTCAATTTTTGTAATCTGAATCTGATAATCCCGAATTACCCCGTCAATCTCACAGCGAACCTGTGCTGCCCCCAATTCTACTTCCTGTTTAAATGCAATATCCATATAAGCATCACAGCAATAATCTTCACAAAGATCATACAATTCCTCAGAAGCTGTTCCATAAATCCCCTGCTCACAGTTTGTTTCAACTGTTCCCAATACATGACTCTCCTGATACTCAATAATACCAGAAAGTCCGCCCGGGCTTCCTGCTTCTCCTTTTATAATCGATAAAATCTTTGCCGGATAGAGTTTTCCTCCAGAAGATTCCAATAATTTTCCAGTATCCACATCACTGACCCCATGTCCAAGTGCGCCAAAACTCCCATCCGCTTTCAAATAAGTCATTGTCCCAATTCCCTGTGCGTCATCCCTTACCCAAATCCCCAACTTATACTCTCCATCCTCTACTTCCACCGGATACAGACTCTCTTCCAAAGACTCTCCATTTCGCTTTACCGTCAGCGTCAGTGCATCACCATTACAATTTTTCACACAACTTATTAAATCGTCTTTACTGCTGATCACGGTTCCATCTACAGCCGTAATATAATCTCCAGAACGAATCCGCTCCGCTGCCGGCTCAACTACCTTTCCCTCTGTATCCGCCATTCTCGCCGTTCCTACTACCATCACACCGTCCGTTTCCAAATAAATTCCTACCTGAAACCCACATGGAATCACCTGTTCCTCCTCCACTACATTAACTTTAATATCCTTAAACGGCAAAATACCAAACAATTTTAATTTTAAATCATACGTCCCTGTTTTTTCCGAAAATACAGAAAATTCATCAGAAAGATTTAATACAATCTCATGAGAAGGAATATTCGACTCCCCAGAAAAGACAACCTCTTCACTTAAACTGCTTAACTGTGCTTCCACCGGAAGCCCAAATTCAAACGTCCCTTCTTCATTAACCACCATATGAATTCTATCAGGAATCGCACTGTCCATATAAGAATAAACTGCATAAATCGTATAAATCACTAATCCCACAAGCACAATATACAAAACTCTCTGATACCAGACTTTTCTGCTCATATCTTTTTTCTCCTTTCTGCAGACTTTTTTCTTGCCACTACAGCGAACACTTTATTACACTAAGCGTCGAAAAAACTGACACTAAGTATAATAATATACCCACAGCCGCACAAAGGAAATTTTCCGCTTTGCGGCGTGCAGTATATCTACTGTAATTTCTTCCGTCTGAAGTATACAGCCGAAAGCCGAAGGAAGCTCTATGCAGGGTCATCATTTCCCGTTGGCATTTAGACGCTGTGCTGCTGTGTTTTAGCGTCTTATATGCCCGCTATGTGGAAATAAGAAATGCTAAGCGAAAGCGGGCTCGGAATAGAGCTCCCTTCGGCTTTCGGCGTCCTCACTGCAGTATTTTCTCTCTCTATCAAAACCAAACAAGAAAAAAGAGAGAAGCACTTCCCTACGGATACTTCTCTCCTAGTATATGAACATTCCCACTTCTCACACTGGTATTATTTATACTGTTCTGCCAGTTCTTTCATCTCTCTTGCACTCTCTATGGTACTCTCAGTAATCTTCACTCCACCCAAAATCCGTGCCAATTCCTGAATACTTTCCTCTCGATTTAACTCCTGAACCGAAGTCACGGTTTTACCCTGCTCAACCTGTTTTTCAATTAAATAGTGCTGATCCGCCATAGAGGCAATCTGTGCCAAATGTGTAATGCATAAAATTTGACGATACTTGGAAATCTGCTTTAATTTTTCCGATACCTGCTGTGCTGTCCGCCCACTGATACCAGCATCAATCTCATCAAATAAAAGCGTGTCCACCCCGTCTTGATCCGATAAAACCGTTTTGATTGCCAGCATAACCCGTGACAGTTCTCCGCCGCTTGCCACTCTGCCAAGCGGACGAATTGGCTGACCGGGATTGGTAGAAATCAAAAATTCCGCCTGATCAAATCCATTAGTAGAAGGCAGACTTTCGGTAAATGCCATTTCAAACTGCACATCAAAAAAATTTAATTCCAACAGTGCTTCTTTTATCTTTGCTGTCAAAGAAAAGGCTGCCTCTTTACGTTTCTTACTTAACACTTCGCATACCTGAATCAATGCCTGATAAGCTTCCTTTTTTTTCTGTTCTGCTGCTTCTTTTTCTACCTCATAATTTTTTAATAAAACTAGTCTTTCCTGCTTTTCGTTATAATATGCCTGAATTGCTAAAATACTTCCGCCATATTTATTTTCTAACCGATGAATCAGATCCAGTCTGGCTTCTGCTTCTAAAAACTGTCCCTCGTCAAACTCCAAAGAATCCATATAAGACGAAACTTCACGCAAAAAATCCGATAATAAATTATCAATCTCTGTCAGTTGTTCCGATACGGATTTTAATGCTTCATCATACTCTACAATCGCAGACAATTCATGAACGGCATGTCCTATCTTTTCTCCTGCACTGTCCATTCCGTCATAGTTCATTTCTTCATAAACTCTTGCCATGGTTTCCATAATCTTTTTTCCATGAACTGCCTTTTTATACCATGCAGAAAGTTCCTCTTCTTCTTGTTCTTTTAGATTTGCCTCTTCAATCTCCTGACACTCAAACTCTAAAAAAGAAAGTTCCCGAATCCGCTGTTCCTCTTCCATTTGAAACGTTTCCGCATAAGCAGAAGCCTTTCGATAGACTTCATATGCTTCTTTTACTTGATTTCTATACTGCAGTGCTTCTTTTCCCATATATTCATCTAAAATCGCCAGATGTTTCGACGGATGCAAAAGAGATTGATGTTCATGCTGACCATGGATATCTAATAAAAGACCCGTTATCTTTGAAAGTTCTGCTGCCGATACCGTTTCTCCGTTTACCTTTGCCATACTCCGTCCCTTTACCAGTTTTCTAGAAACCAGTACCTGTCCGGGTTCTTCAAAATAAACGCCCAATTCCTCTAATTCCTTTTGGATCTTTTTTTCTTCTACAGAAAACTGCAGCTCTACCAGCGTATAGTCCTGATTTTCCCGCAGCAGATCTTTTGCCACTTTCCCTCCCAGTGCCAATGTAATCGATCCCAAAAGAAGGGATTTTCCGGCTCCTGTTTCGCCGGTAAAAATATTTAATCCTTTTCCTAATTCTATCTCGACCTCATCTATTAATGCCAAGTTTTTTACATGAAGACTTTGTAACATCGCTTACGACCTCCGCCGTGTTATCTAGCTAACCAGCTTTCTTAACCGTTCCATTATAATCAGTGCCTCTTCTCTGGTACGAATCGCTGCCATAATCGTATCATCCCCTGCAATACAGCCTACTACTTCATGCCACTGCATCGCATCCAACGCTGCTGCCACTGCCATAGCCATACCAGAAACCGTCTTAATAACCAAAATATTTTCTGCCCTATCTACAGAAAGAAATCCATCTTGAAAGACATGCAAATACTTTTCATTTAACTTCTCGTCTGAACCAGATACAATAATATATTTCTGCCTCCCATTGTCCATAGCAAGCTTTGTCAATTTCAATTCCCGAATATCTCTAGACACAGTAGCCTGCGTTACATGAAATCCCTCTTGATTTAGCCGATCTGCCAGTTCCTCTTGTGTTTCGATTTCATATTTATGAATCAATTCAATAATCTTGCTGTGCCTTTCCACCTTCATCCGCCAATGCCCTCCTCACTATTTTCCTCCGCCCATTTTATCCCGCAGTACCTCTAAAAAACTGATTTTATTTAAACGAACAATCCGGGTAAAACGCTCTGACCGGCGGATTTCAACCGTATCTCCTACTGCTGCACAGACTGCATTATCTCCGTCAAAAGAAACCAGCCGTTCTTTGCAGCCGCTGCGGTCTTGGCAAAATTCCAATGTAATCTGGTCATTTCCAGACAGCACAATACTTCGATTATTTAAGGTATGCGCACAGATCGGCGTCATCACCATTAATTTTGCATCCGGTGATACAATCGGTCCTCCTGCCGACATATTATAACCTGTTGAACCGGTAGGGGTAGCAATAATAATCCCATCTGCCGAATAAAAATTCAAATATTCCCCATTTAAGTAAATTTTAAAATCAATAACCCGCAATGCCCCGCTTCGGCTGAATACCACATCATTTAAAGCCATCATAGTAGAAATTTCCTTCCCCTCCCGCTTTACTTTCCCCTCTAGCATCATCCGTTCTTCAATCTGATACTCACCTCGCATCAGCTTATCCAAAGAGGGATAAAGATTTTCCCGTTCCACCTCGGTCAGATACCCAAGTGTCCCTAAATTTACCCCGACCAAAGGAATCCCTAACTCTGCCAAATCCCGTGCCGCCTGAATCAGCGTTCCGTCCCCGCCAATCACCAAAATACACTGTACATCCTTTGGAATCTGCGCTGCATCGGTATAGCGATATCTGGTATGCTCCAAAGGCACGGATTCTCCAAGAAAGCAGCTTTTTCCATGTGCTTTTAAATACTCTTTGATCCGATTGCTCTCCAAATAATCAATATCCTTTGCCTTATTTGTCACAATGTAAAATCGTTCCATCTCTTATCCCAAACCTTTCAGGCACATCAAAGAGACTGATGTGCTTTTTCCACCGTTTTTTCTACAGAAATCGCAGAAAGAAACGTTCCGTTTGACTCCCCTTCCTGATTTTGCAGATACAATAAATATTCAATGTTTCCTTCTGGTCCTTTAATAGGAGAAAAATCCAGATTCCAAACGTCAAAACCGATTTGAAGCACAAATGCCAAAATCTGATCGATCACCTCAATATGAACCGCTTTTTCCCGAACCACGCCCTTTTTTCCTACTTTTTCCCTGCCTGCCTCAAACTGCGGCTTAATCAGACAAACCATCCGTCCGTCCTTTTCCATAAGCTGCTTTACAGGCAAAAGCACCTTTGTCAGTGAAATAAAAGAAACATCAATCGAAACAAATGCAATCGGTTCTGCTATTTCCTCTGCCGTCACATACCGAATATTGGTCTTTTCCATTACCACAACCCGCTCGTCCTGACGCAGCTTCCAAGCCAATTGCCCTGAACCCACATCTACCGCATATACCTTTTTTGCTCCGTTTTGCAGCATACAGTCGGTAAATCCCCCAGTAGACGCTCCTACATCCATACAAACCTTTTCTGTCAGATCAATACCAAACTCCCGCACCGCCTTATCTAACTTCAGCCCGCCCCGGCTGACAAAAGGAATCGGACTGCCCTTTACTTCAATCGAAACATAATCTGGAAACATCGCACCTGCTTTATCTTCCCGCTGCCCCTCTACAAATACATTTCCGGTCATAATCACCGCTTTTGCTTTTTCTCTGGACTCTGCCAAATTCCGCTTTACCAGCAATACATCCAATCGTTCTTTCATTACTTTCTATCCTTTAAATATTCTAAAATCCGATCCAGAATGGTATCCGTATCAATTCCTACTTCCTTCATTAAAATTCCTACATTTCCATGCTCCACATACAGATTCGGCAGAGAAAGATTTAATACATGATAACTCATATTTCGATTTTTTGCAAATCGAGTTACCTTTACGCCAAATCCGCCATTTAAAATATTTTCTTCCAATGTCACCACCAAAAAATGATTTTGCTCTAATTCTTCCAGCATCAACTCATCCATCGGCTGCACAAACCGCACATTAATTAACGTTACATAATAGCCATACTGCTTTAACTGTTCCCGCACATTTACCGCTGTCTTTACCATATTTCCAACCGCTACCAGCGCAATATCCCTCTCCTTATAAAGCACCTGACTCTTTCCATATTCAATCGGTGTACGAAGCTCTTTTAAGCCGTCATATGCCTCTCCACGTGGATAACGAATCGCCAAAGGGCCGTTAAATTCCATTGCAAACTTTAAAATATCCGTCAGTTCATACAGATTCATTGGTGCAAAAATATTCATATTCGGAATCGTAGATAAAAACGACAGATCAAAAATGCCCTGATGCGTTTCTCCGTCACTCCCCACCAATCCAGCCCGATCAACCGCAAAAATTACCGGAAGATTTTGAATACAGACATCATGAATCATCTGATCATATGCCCGCTGCAAAAAAGAAGAATAAACTGCCACTACCGGCTTCATCCCTCCGGCTGCCAATCCCGCCGCAAAAGTTACGGCATGTTCCTCCGCTATCCCCACATCAAAAAATCGCTCAGGATAGGCTTCCCGAAACCGAGCCAGCCCTGTTCCATCCGGCATTGCCGCCGTAATTGCCACTAAATCCGAATACTTTTCTCCTAACTTTACCAATGCTGCCGAAAAAATATCAGTATAAGTCGGCTTTGTCTTCTGCCGAATTGCCATCCCGGTTTCTATATCAAAAGGTTCTACTCCGTGAAATTTCCAAGGTTCTTTTTCAGCAGGCAAATAACCCTTACCCTTTGTCGTAATCACATGTACCAGTACCGCATGATCCAACTTTTTTGCCTCTTCCAATACCCGTACCAGCTTTTTGATATTATGTCCATCCACAGGTCCTAAATAAGTAATTCCCATATCTTCAAACAGCATACCGGGGATAAAAAGCTGCTTAATTCCACTTTTTGTCTTTCGAATTTTTGCAATCGCCTTCTCCCCTTTCGGCATCTTCTTTAACGTATCCATCACGCTGTTTTTCAGATTATTATAAATATCTCCGGTCCGCAGTTGATTCAGATACTCTGACATCCCGCCCACATTATGAGAAATTGACATTTCATTGTCATTTAATACAATAATAAAATTCTGCTTGCTTCTGGCAGCATTATTTAACGCTTCATACGCCATACCTCCAGTCAGCGCTCCATCCCCAATAACCGAAATCACCAAATTCTTTTTCCCAAGAATCCGGTTTGCCTCAGCATATCCTAACCCTGCCGAAATAGAAGTCGAACTGTGCCCTGTTCCAAATGCATCACAACTGCTTTCCCGCTTTTTTGGAAATCCGCTGATTCCGCCATATTTGCGAAGTTCGTCAAACCCTTCTCTCCGACCAGTCAGCAACTTATGAGTATAAGACTGATGCCCCACATCCCATATAATCTTATCCTCTGGAAGACTACAGACCAAATGCATAGCAATCGTCAGTTCCACCACCCCAAGATTTGACGCTAAATGTCCTCCGCTTCTGCTTATCTTATCAATTAAAAACGCTCTGATTTCCTCTGCCAGAATTTCATATTCTTCCGGCTTTAGTGTCTTTATATCATTCGGTTTGTTTATTCTCTCAAGAACCATAGTCACCCTCTATTTTTCTCTATAAATCAGCCAAAGAAGCAGTTCTCTTAAAAATACATTCTCTCGGTTCTGCCTCTTTTCTAGTTCCTCAAAAAGCTGAATTGCCTCTTTTGATAATTGTTCCACCTGTTTTTTTGAATATACAATTCCTTCCAATGAAACATAAGTCACTTTCTGATTTTTTTCGTCACTCCGTACCGGTTTTCCCAAAACCTCTGTTGTACTGGTCATATCTAGTATATCATCCTGTATCTGAAAAGCAACTCCAACCTTTCCTGCAATCTGTTCTACCGAAAGCATCTCTTCCTTGGAAGCACCTGCCAGCAACGCCCCAATCATCATTGCCGCCTCTATTAAAGCCCCCGTCTTTTTCTGATAAAGACAAATAAGCTGTTCTCTATTTAAAGCCCTTTTCTCCTCCGTAGCCAAAATATCTATTACCTGTCCGCCAAGCATCCCATAAATTCCTGCCTTTTTTGCCAATACCCCCTGTGCCTGCACCATCCTCTCCAACCCCATCAAAAAACCTTCTTTTCCAATCTCTTCCTCCCTCTCTTTCAACATCCGATACCCATATTCCAACATCTCAAATGCACGATTTAACAGCGCATCCCCTGTCAAAATCCCCATTGCATGTCCATAAACCACATGTGTTGTCTTTCTTCCCCTTCTATAATCATCATTATCCATAGCCGGCAGATCATCATGTACCAAAGAATACGTATGCACCAGTTCCATCGCCGCCAAAAAAGGATCAATCCAATCCTTTGTCCCTCCAAACAACCGATACGTTTCTAACATCAACATAGGACGAAGCCGTTTTCCCCCAGCCTTTACACTATAATTCACAGCCTCAATGATCCTTTGAATCTCTTCCTCTCCTTCCTTTGGAAGATAACGATCTAATATCGCCTCTATTTCTTCTGTTCGCTTTTTTAATTCCTCTTTAAAATCCATAATCCATCAGCAAAGAAATCCACTGTATTTCAGGGGTGGAAATTCTTGCCTGTTCCTCCTTTCAAAATGATCCTTTTATCCCATAAGTGTTCCGAGGGGACGCCAGATGCGAACCACCTAGGCAGACTGCTGTTCCGGTTTCCAAAAAGCAAGAAGTTCTAAGACTTCTGCA
>CAJUGZ010000035.1 GCA_910585855.1 uncultured Lachnospiraceae bacterium
TCGAGCAGAAGTCAAGAACTTCTAACTTTTCTCCAAAGTCACTGCAGGCGGTCCACCATTTTCGAATCTGGCTGTTTCTTGACGCCGGAACGAAAAAAGAATCTCATTTTTTCGTCATGAGCAACCTGCCTCTGGCGTCCGGTGAAAGCAACCTCTTTTCAAAAGCCTAATTAAAGTGAATAATACAGGTTATTGATAAGAAAGGATTTATCTGTTATACTTAATACTGAAAAATTTAGGTTAAGGGGATTTTTATGGATGATATTTTATATGTAAATAATAAAAAATATACAGTTATTAAGCTGTTAGGAAAAGGAAAGGGCGGGTATTCTTATCTTGCACAAATAGATAATCATGATATTGTGGTGAAACAGATACATCATGAGCCGTGTTCTTATTATCAATTTGGAAATAAAATTGAGGCTGAAATAAATGATTATAAACGTTTACAATCTATAGGAATTTCTTTGCCTAAAATGTTGGATGTGGATAGAGTGACGGAAAGAATTGTAAAGGAATATATTGCAGGTGATACGGCGTATGAGATGATATTAAAAGATAAATTGCCAGAAATTTGTTTGTGTCAGATAAAGGAAATGTTGTCATTTGTTATATCAAGCGAAAACGAATATGATGTATAAAATAAATAAATAAAAACATAAAATTATATTAAATATTTTAATAAAATAATGGAAATATTTGTTTCAATGTATTATGATTATATCAAGAAAAGAGGTGTTAGAAGATTATGATTGTACAGAGAGTGGAAAAGCATATCATAAAACCATCCAGTCGCTATTATGCTATGTTGGATCATTTTTGTTTTTTGTCTAAAAATTTGTATAACCATGCCAATTTTATCCTGCGCTATGCGTTTATCCATCATTGTAAGGTTGTTTCTTATGGTGTCATGGATAAAATCTTGAAAGCAGATGAAAACTATCCTGATTACAGGGCAATGCCTACGGCACAGTCCGCACAGCAGGTATTGCGGTTGTTGGAAAAGAACTGGAAGTCATTTTTTCAGTCTGTAAAAGATTGGACAAAGAACAAAAACAAATATACAGGGAAACCAAAACTGCCAAAGTACAAAAAGAAAGAGGACAGAAATATCCTTATTTTGACCAATCAGAATGTAAAACGAAAAGAAGACATTTTGAAATTTCCAAGTTAAAAAGAAACCAGAAAGTAAATGACTATATGCATAAAGCGAGTCGTAAAATAGTGAATGCTTGTATCCGTGAAAATATTAATACAATAGTGATAGGATATAATAAAGGTTGGAAAAGGAGTACAAAATTAAACAAGAATGTGAATCAAAGTTTTGCAGGACTACCAACACAGTGGTTTATAGAAATGATACAGTATAAGGCACAGGAGGTAAGAATCCGTGTGATTTTAACAGAAGAATCCTATACATCTGGAACCAGTTTTCTGGATGGAGAAGAACCGGTGAAAAAGAATTATGATAAGAGCAGACGTGTTCACAGAGGATTGTTTCTGAGCAGTAATGGGATAGAAATCAATGCAGATATTAACGCATCTTATCAAATTTTGAAAAAAGTATTCCCGACAGCATATGTGAACGGGATAGAGGATGTGGTGTTACATCCAGTCAGAGTAAATGCCGCTTTTATATGAGTTGTATTGACTGATAAACTAATTTTATTAAAATTTATTATATATGATAATGATTTTAATGAATTTAATAACATAAATTATTTTCCAACTAATTTTATTTTGCAGAATGGTGTTTTATACTATGTTGATTATGAGTGTAATGATTATATGGAAGAGTGGAATTTTGAAAATTGGGGCATGAAATATTGGTCTAAAACGCCGGAATTTATAAAGTATGTGGAGAAACATTCTGAATAGTAAAGTTTTGTTTATTGTTTGGCAGCAGAGAAATAGTTTTTTGAAGAAAATTTTGGAGGATATTTGATGTTTGATTTATCCAAATTTAATCAATATAGAGAAGATAATCGCCGTGAAGTAAAAAAAGCAAAAGGCGGTTTACCAGATTCTTTATGGAGTACTTACTCTGCATTTGCAAATTGTTATGGTGGTGTGATTCTTCTTGGTGTAAAAGAAAGAGAAGATGGGAGTTGGTATACAACAGGATTGCAGGAGGAAAGCAAATTGCGCAAAGACTTTTGGAATACGATCAATAATTTACAAAAAGTGAGTTTGAATCTTTTATTAGAAAAAGATGTTCAGACTTATCAGGTAGGGAATGATGTTATTATGGTGATTTATGTTCCAAAAGCAAAGAGATAGCAAAAACCGATTTATATTGGAGAGGATATGTTTAAGGGAACTTATCGGCGTAATGGGGAAGGGGATTATCGTTGTTCTCCTAGCGAGGTAAAAGCAATGCTTCGTGATCAGACAGAAGATACCATGGATATGAAAGTTCTTGAAGAGATGCAGATGGATGTATTCAATATGGAAACGGTACATGCCTATCGGAATCGTCATATGGTATATCGGAGAGAGCATGTTTGGGGACAGTTAGAAGATACGGATTATTTGGAAAGAATCGGTGCTGCTAGAGTACTTTATACAGACAACAAACTTCATCCAACAGCGGCAGGTTTATTGATGTTTGGAGATGAATATAAAATTTTGTATGAGTATCCAGAGTATTTTCTTGATTTTAGAGAATTATTAGATCCGACCATTCGTTGGACTGATCGTTTACAATCTAGTTCGGGAGATTGGACAGGCAACTTATTTGATTTCTTTTTTCGAGTATATCAAATGATAAAGTAGGAATTGAACTACAGTGGTTAATCAAAATTGGATACATTGCTTTGGGGTAAAATATGTTAGAAAAAATTGTTGACTTGACGAATCAATATATTGACAGTATGCCTAAAAAAGAACGGAAAAAATATGGGCAGTTTTTTACAAGTATAGAAACAGCACGTTTTATGGCTGGACTCTATCATATTTCAGAAAATATGGATACGGTGAAAGTTTTAGATGCCGGAGCTGGATCGGGGATTTTAGCATGTGCTTTTATTGAACGTCTGGAAACATTAGCTTTTATTAAAAATATTGAATTAACTTGTTATGAAAATGACAGTAATGTTTTGACGTTATTGCAGAATAATATTGCATTTTGTAAAGAACATTCATCTAAAAATATTATTGTTAATATCTCGACGGACAATTATATTTTGAGTCAATATCTGGATTTTAATTGCATGATTGGTGGTAATAAGAATCCTGTAAAATATGATTTTGTTATTGGTAATCCACCATATATGAAGATTTCTAAAGATGCACCAGAGGCAGCGGCAATGCCTGCGGTTTGTTATGGTGCGCCTAATATGTATTTTATTTTTGCTTCTATGAGTCTTTTTAATTTAAAAGAAGAAGGAGAAATGGTGTATATTATTCCCCGCTCATGGACTTCTGGGGCTTATTTTAAGCGTTTTCGGGAATATTTTCTTACAAAAGGAAAGATAGAACATATTCATTTGTTTATAAGCCGTAATAAAGTATTTGATAAAGAAAATGTGCTGCAGGAAACGATTATTGTAAAGGTTAAGAAAACTTGTATTATTCCAAAAGAAGTTACAATTACATCTTCTAAGTCTAATTGCGATTTTGATGATTTGACTTTTTTGACAGTGCCATATAGTTTGGTGGTATTTGGGACGGATTATTATGTGTATCTGGTAACAAATCAAGAAGAAGTTAAAGTATTAGAAAAGCTGTATAAATTTGATAAGACATTGCCAGATATTGGTGTTAAGATGAAAACCGGATTGACAGTTGATTTTCGCAATCAGGATATATTGCGTGATGAAGCGGAAGAGGGAGCAATTCCGTTGTTTTATTCGCAGCATATTAAGCAGGGGAGAATAGAGTTTCCGATACAAAAGGAGCATGAGTATATGACTATGGATCGGAAGGGATTGATACAGGACAATAAAAATTATTTGTTTGTGAAGCGCTTTACTGCCAAAGAAGAACCAAGAAGGCTGCAGTGCGGCGTGTATTTAGCAAAAGATTTTCCACAGTACAAAAAAATTAGTACACAAAATAAAATTAATTTTGTAGACGGTTTTTTGACTGAGATGACAGAGTGCTTAGTATATGGTCTATATGTTTTATTTAACTCTACATTGTATGATAAATATTATCGTATATTAAATGGTTCTACTCAGGTGAATTCAACAGAAATCAATGCAATGCCAATTCCTGATTTAGAAAGTATCCAGGAAATGGGAAAAAAATTGATGAAAAGTCAGGATTATTCAGAGAATAATTGTAATATGATTTTGGAGGGATATTGTGAGCAAAATTGATGAAGCAAGAGAGTTTTTGCAGTTGATTGGTATGCCAAAGGTACAGCAGGCGGATATATGCTGTTATGTGATTTTGGCAATGGCAGGAATAAAACCAGATATGGCGTGGAGTGAGGCAGAAAATGATTGGATTCGGATTCATGATATTATTCAATTTGTTAATGGTTATTATGGGGCTTCTTATGCAGAGAATAGCAGAGAAACTTTTAGAAAACAAGCTTTGCATAGATTTCGTACTGCAGCATTAGTAGAGGATAATGGTGTGGCAACAAATAGTCCCAATTATCGTTATCGTTTGACAGAAGAAACTTTGCGAATGTTAAAAACATTGAAGACATCAGAGTGGAAAAAATATTTGCAGCGTTTTTTGAAGTATCATGATAGGTTGGTAGATATTTATGCATCAAAAAAGAAAATGACTATGATGCCAGTAAGGATAAATGAAATAGATTTTAGTTTTTCTGTCGGTAAACATAATAAGCTGCAGAAAGCAATCATTGAAGAATTTGCACCGAGATTTGCACCAAATTCTGAATGTTTGTATGTAGGAGATACAATAGAAAAAGATTTAGTAAAAAATATAGAAAAATTGACAGAGTTGGGATTTGAAATTACACTTCATGATAAAATGCCGGATGTTGTTCTGTATCAAGAGGATAAGAATTGGATTTATTTTGTAGAATCGGTTACTTCTGTAGGTCCGATGAATCCGAAGAGGATATTGGAGATAATTGAGATGACACAGGGAGTAACAGCAGGAAAAATTTTTGTGACGGCATTTTTAGATTTTAAAACATATAAAAAGTTTTTGGAAGAGTTGGCGTGGGAAATAGAAGTATGGATAGCGGAGATGCCGGATCATATGATACATTTGAATGGAGATAAGTTTTTAGGACCAAGATAGTGGTAGTAAAACAATAATATTATAGTAGAGGCACATGGAATAGCAAAATTGTAAACCATGTGCTTTTTTGCATTTACAGTGTTTGATTTTTGGATATAAATTTTTATATTATTCGGACTCATTGATGGCAATAATTTTTAATCCTTGTGAAGTTAAGTCAGTATTTAAAACTTCACCAATCCAAATTTGTCCAGATTCTCCAAGCATAATTCCTTCCCAATTACAAAACATTTCTGTACAGTCTTCTTTTTCAATGGCTGAAAAGAAGGATTCTTTTAAGTTTTCTTCGAACTTATCGGATGCAGCAAGAAAATCGGTGCTGTTATTATAGGTAGTACCTGATATTGTAATAGGATAAGAAATTTCAGAGGAAATCGTTGTCCAGTCATGTTCTAGGAATAATTGTTTGATTCGAGCCGCATAGCTTTCAACTTCAGAGCGAGGAATACTTGTTGCAGCATGATAGTAATTATCATCAATGGCTGATATGGTTTCTTCTGATTGCAGAGGTATGTCCTGAATGAAAGTACTGGTATCGGTTTCGTTTGTGTTATTTTTTTCAATTAGTAAAGTTTCTGGTTGAGTTGAAGGTACTTCAGGTGTGGATAAAACAGTTTTGGTTGTTTCTGATGTAGGTTTCGGTTCTGCCGTGTGTTTAGAACATCCATAGAGTTGTGTACTTAATAGAATAAGTAATAAGATAAATAGTTTTTTCATAAAAATTTTCCTTTCTATTTTTATTTTACAACTGAAACAGTTAAAATTATAATGGAATGAAACGTAATGTGCAAGTAAAAGATATGAATTTTTCAGTTAGTTTTTTGGATAGAGGACGCCAGATTCGAAAATGGTGGACAGCCTGCTGTTCCAGTTTCCAAAAAGCAAGAAGTTCTAAGACTTCTGCATTTTCATGTATCCAACCATACAGACCGGGGCGCAATTCGCCCGTATGACAGCCAAAATGTAATTGGTGTAAGGAAGGATTTTCTAGACCATAAGACGTTCTCTTTTTGAATGATACGGGCTAAACACCCCCCTTTTTTTTCACACACTGCATGGAAGCAGTATGTGAAAAAAATCTTAGGTTTTTCAGCAGAAGTCAAGAACTTCTAACTTTTCTCCAAAGTCACTGCAGGCTGTCCACCGTTTTCGAATCTGGCTGTTTCTTGAGCCCGAAATAGGAAAGAATCTTATCTAAACTTTTATACTTTATAAGAATTTTTTAAATTTCTGCCGTACTCCAACCTCCTCCGGCGTCCGGTGAAAATAACTCCTTTGCAGCATCCTGTCTTCAAAAGTTCAATTAAAGGATAAATTTTTTTGAAAATTTAAAAATATAGTTGAAAGCAGAAAAACATTGTGATACATATTATATATGGAATTGTAAAAAGGAGATTAAAACAAATGAAAGGTTCAGAATGTAGATTAATAGAATATATGGAAGGTTCAAAAAAGCGTTTTATTATTCCGGTTTATCAGCGCAATTATGACTGGAAAATGGAAAATTGTCAGCAGCGTCTTACTACGGTATCCCTGTTATTTTTGGCAATGTATAATTTGATTACAAATAATATAATTGTACCGCAGGACAGTTCGTTGGGAAAGCAGATATATGAGGATTTTCTTGTGGATAAATACCAGTTGCAGGATACTCGTATTAAGTTAAAACCGGTAAAAAATGATCAGAAGGTATTTGGAAAGCTTTTTGAAAGTACCGATGAGTATATTCGGGAATCTAATTTGACGACCAATTATAATTATTTTTATGATAGAATTCAGAAACAGGAGATTACAATCGATCAGTTGTTTGATGCAATATTCGGAAAAGGAGAGATGAAAAAATTATTTAAGCATTTTCGTGATGAAAATGAAGAGGTGAAATGGATTTTGGAATGTTCTTCTGAAATACCCGACCAAGCATTATGTGATTTAGATGACGCTTATAAAAGATTTTGGAAAGGAAAAACGGATTTTCCTAGATGGAAAAGGAAGCATAAATCAGAACTTTCCTTTTATCATTCTTCTAATAAGATTAAAGTGAAAGAGGATAGGATTTATTTTGAAAAAATAGGCTGGGTAAAAATAAAGGATGAAAACAGATTGGTTAGAGGTGTTTACAAAGGGAAAAACAAAGCTGAAAATGCGAAAGTTTATAATCCTAGAATTAAATATAATGGTAAGTATTGGTATTTAGCTGTTGCGATTGAAATGAATGATAGGAAAAAGGAAGAAAAATCGGATATAAGATTAGGAATCGATGTAGGTTTGAAAGAATTAGCTACTTGTTCTGATACCAAAGTTTTTCCTAATATTAATAAATCGAAAAAGATAAAAAAACTTGAAAAGAGGTTAAAGAAAGAACAGAGAAAATCATCAAGACAACTATGCGCTAATACCGACCATTATGAAAAATCAAAGGATAAAAATGGAAAAGATTGTTTCAAACCTGTTTGGAAAAAACCTTTAAAAGAATGTAAAAATATTCAGAAACCTTACATTGACGGCATATAATTCAAAATATAGTAATCACACTTTTGAAGAAAAGAAGAAAATGAAGAATGGCTTTGAGGAAAGTGGAATTCGTATGAATACATATGTTGCAAAGAAGGAGAAATGGACGCTGACTGAGTTAGAAGAACGTAGTCAGTATCTGATGAGCCAAGCACTTCAGATTTGGTCGATGCCATCAACGGAATTTAAGCCGGAGCAAAAGCAGCTTGATTCCTATACATTAGATGATGATGCATCTTTGCTGAGCGGAAGGCTGATTACACGTTTCCGCTATAGAAATACCGAACAGTCGGTCAATAGCTGGATAGAAATGTTTCAAAAAGTATTACAGATTTTGTATACAGAAGATGAGAGCATCATAACAAAACTTGCGGTTTCTAAGGATGATCGTATTGCATATTTTAGTATGAATGAAGCTGATTTTACAAGAGGTGTTGAGATTGGCGATGGTATTTATGTTTGGTCAAATACAAGCACACAGAATAAAATATCTGTGCTGAATTGAGTATTTAAGTTATATAATGCTGACCCTACGGATTTGGTATTTTATTTGCGGGATGAGAATGAAAATACGGAAGATAAGGAAGGAACTGTATATGAACTGCGCAGAAGGTATTGGACATATGCACTGGAAGTGATTAAGGAGGTACATGGTGAAAAAGCTTCTTTCTGTAATGTGAATCCGTCAAAGGAAAATTGGGTAAGCGGTTTTTTTTGGTATAAGTGGTTTTAACCTTAGCTGTGTTGTCAATTATGATTCAGCCCGAGTAGAGTTATATTTTGGAAAGCCTAAAAAAGAGGAAAATAAAAAGACCTTTGGTTTTGTTTTTCAGTATAAGGATACAATCGAAAAGGTGCTTGGTGTACCACTGATTTGGAGTCGTGGTGATGATATAAAGTCATCAAAGATTTCTTATCAGTTAAATGGTGTAAGTATTGAAAATGAAACAGATTGGTTTCAGATGGCAAAGTTTCATGCAGAGTGGAGCAAGAAGTTTTATGATGTGATTGTTCCGTATTTAGGATAGCAAAATGTATTTTTGAGGAGGGGGACGCCAGATTCGAAAACGGTGGGCAGCCTGCTGTTCCGCTCTCCAAAAAGTAAGAAGTTCTAAGACTTCTGCCTTTTCATGCATCCAACCGAACAGACCGGGGCGCAATTCGCCCTCATTGTAGCCGAAATAAAACAGGTGTAAGAAAGGATTTTACCGACCGTAAAACAGCCGCTTTCCTATCATCCGGGCTAAACACGCCCCTTTTTTTCACACCCTGCATGGAAGCAGGATGTGAAAAAAATCTTAGGTTTTCGAGCAGAAGTCCAAGAACTTCTAACTTTTTTCCAAAGTCACTGCAGGCTGCCCACCGTTTTCAAATCTGGCTGTTTCTTGACTCCGAAACAAAAAAAGAAAGGACTTTTGTTGTTATTTAGCTAACAGCGAGAGGGGGGTTTTTTTAACTTTCTCTGTTTATAAATATGGGTCAGGTGAAGTTCTTTAGATTTAGTGCCAAGGTCGTTTCCCTTTGTCAATGGAGGAAAAGAAGTTTTTTTGATTTTGCAGTTCTCCGATAGAAGGCGGTGTTTCGGATGCAGGATTTGAACAATCACATTCTGTTTCTGAAACTGTGCCGCATTGAACAACGGCAGTACCAGTTTCGATTACTGCTCCAAATGAAATTGGAATTTCAATACAAAGATTTTGTGTGATAGTAAAAGAGCAAGAGGTTTGGTTTCCAGAACAAGATGTTCCTGTTGTTATAATCGGTTCTCCACAGCAGGTTGCTTTTGCTTCTGCCGGTTTGGCAAATGGAGTGACTTTGACAGGAACACATATGGTTTCTTTTTGATAGAAAACGGATTCACATGGTCTGTTTTCACTGCAGGCAGGACCACAGATCGTTAAGCCGGTTGCCGTTGTTCTGCCGCCGTATAGGCAGACATTGACAGGACCGATTGGATAAGGAGTACGCAGGGAAATGCAGACTTGCATAATTCCAGATATTTTATTGAGAGGAAAATCAAATTTTAGTCCAACGCAACCAGTAGGATTATCTGGTTTTTCGGTAGTTTTGATTTCAATATTTTTTCCCCATTGAATGGTTTGTGGATTGTCGTTGATTGAAACCATAATATCAGCAATATCATCCTGCGTGATAGAACTGCAGATACCTAGCAGGAAATGGCTCAAATCTGCATATTGTGAATTGTTTTCTCCAACACCGATTATATCATAACAGAACTTTTGATATTCTCCTTCGGAAGGAGAAAGAATCGAATTTGCTGTGTTTAGAGAAATTATAAATGGTAAAATTCGATCATTAGGGATAGTGGAATAGTCGATTTGACGATTGCAGGTTAAATTTGTTATCATAAAAAATACCTTTGATTATTGTTTTTCTATATAATATGTCGAAAAACGTATTATGTGAAAGCGAAGAGGTATTTTTCTGTGGTGGGGAAGACGCCGAAAGCCAAATGGAGAGTTATTTTGAACTCGGAATAAACCTGCTTTCCAATTTCAGCGTCCCCCTTGGTTACTGTCAGGAGTTCCAGTTATTTGGATTGGTATCGTCCGGTATCAGACCTGCTAAAATATCTTGATAGTGTTTTACTTTGCGATCCATATATTCAGCAGTAGCTTTTGCTTCTGCTGCCTTTTGATAGGCTTGCTCACGCTGTTTTAAGATAATCTGATATCTGGCTTTTAGGTTTTCTTCTGATTCTTCTAGACGGCATAAAGAACAATATTGTTTGATATCTTTTAGAGAAGCACCGCAGTTTTTCAGGCAGACAATGCCATGCATCCAGCTAACAGACTGTTCATCGAAAATACGGCAGTTTTTGCTGTCCCTTTGGCAGGGCAATAGATTGATGTCGGTATAGTAGCGGATAGTATGCTCTGTGGTGTGGAACATTTTTGCGAATTGTTTAATTGTATAGTACATAGTATTATACTCTCCTTGAAATGATACAAATTTGTAAAAAAGTATTGACTTCGAGTAACACGAGGTTGTTATACTGATTATAGGATGAGAAATTGTTTTGTGCAAGAAATAGTTTTTTAATGTATCGTTTTGGATGAAGGAGAGGTTTGTTATGGCTTATTTAGGTGAAGAAATTAAGAAATTAGGATTTGGTTTAATGCGGCTGCCGCAGAAAGACGGAGTAATTGATGTTGAACAGGTAAAGGAAATGACGGATTTGTTTTTAGGGGCAGGATTTACTTATTTTGATACGGCTTGGGCATATGCCGGAAGTGAAGATGCGATTCGTCAGGCATTGGTAGAACGTTATCCACGAGAAAGCTATCAGTTGGCTACAAAGAATGCGGCTTGGATTAATTGCAAAACAAAAGAAGAGGCGTATGCACAGTTTGATCAGTCGCTTGCGCAGACTGGGGCAGGTTTTTTTGATTTTTATCTGCTTCATAATTTGGGGGAGAATAGAACTGGTTATTTTGATCGGTTTGATATGTGGAATTGGGTACAGGAGAAAAAGAAGGAAGGGAAAATTCGGCATGTTGGGTTTTCTTTTCATTCGACAGCGGAAGAGTTGGAGGAGATTTTAACGGCACATCCTGAGATGGAGTTTGTGCAGCTTCAGATCAATTATGCCGATTGGGAAGAACCGGCAGTGCAGTCAAGACGCTGTTATGAAGTGGCAAGAAAGCATGGGAAACCTGTGATTATTATGGAACCTGTAAAAGGCGGGATGCTGGCGACTCCGCCGAAGTCTGTAGAAGAAATTTTAAAGGCAGCAGAGCCGGGAAGTTCAGTGGCGTCATGGGCAATTCGTTTTGCAGCAGATTTAGAAGGTATAATTACAGTTCTTTCTGGAATGAGTAATGTAGAACAAATGAAAGATAATTTGTCCTATATGAAATCTTTTATTGGTTTTAATGAACAACAGAGAGAAACTTTAAAGCAGGCACAGGAGGAGTTGAAGAAAATTCCGCTGATTCCTTGTACTTCCTGTAATTATTGCGCAAAGGTATGTCCTATGGATATTGGGATTTCTGGATCTTTTACAGCGATGAATTATTTGACGCTTTATGGGGATAAGGAGGCAGCGAAAGGGGAGGAAGAATGGAGAGTAGGGATGCATGGAAAGAAACAGGCAGGTGAATGTATCAAATGCGGAAAATGTGAGGAAGCTTGTCCACAGCATATTGCTATTCGAGATTGTTTGGAAAAGGTAAAGGAAACGTTGTTAAAATAAAATAAGGTTATATTAAGAAACCGGCAGGTAAAGGGACAGAGGAATTGGAGAGCTTCTGTCCCTTGTTAATTTAATGCAAAAATGGTATAATTATCTTTATAAATCTTGGGGCTGGAGATAAGATATAGCAAGAGGGGCTTTCACCGGACGCCAGAGGCGGTTTGCTCATTTCCTTTTGTTGGTTGGATAGTGGTAGAAATTATGTTTTATTATAGATGTGATATTGTATTGATAAAATTGTGCAGTATATTTGGAGTGTTTAGAAAGGCAGGGAATAAGAGAGGAGAAAGAAAATGAAGGCAGATAAAATGGAAGCAAAAAGTGCTCATATATTAGCGTGGCCTTTTCGATTTGAAATGGAACGGAAAGAAATGATTAAAAAGGTAGAAGAAAAAGGCTGGGTTAAAAAAAGTTTAGATTTTAGGGATTCGAAGAGGAAAATGCAGGAAGAAATCGATTGCTTTATGTTACATCAATATCTTAGTTTATCTGCAAGAAAGATTTTTATAGATAAGGAGAAGGAGGCTATCTGCAGTATATATCAATATCCGATGATTGATGAAAGTAATTATCAATATATTATAAAAAAAAAGAAAGAGGAATATTGTCTTCCGATTGCAACAATTGAATTGCATATATATGATTATGGTGTAGGAATATTATTTATTCAGGTTTGGAATGAAAAGAAGAAGGAGGAGAATGGAAATGAAAAGGAGGAGAATGAAAAGAAGGGTTATAATATAGGAAAGATTAAGAAAATTAATGATTGGGGACGCAGGGTTTCTATACCATATCTTGCAGAAGATGGGTTGTTATGTGCTGATTGTATTGGAATAAGGACAGATACGGATAGTCATATAACAAATTTTAAAGATAAAGTGGATAATTATTTTGAGAATAATGAGGGGATAGATGAATTGTGTGAACCAGCAGCGTTTTTGTATGATATACTTAACTGTGATTTAGAAACAAATGATGGAAGCAAGGATAAAAAAGGATTACCATTTACAAATAAAGAAGTAATTCCGTTTGCAGATGATCGTATGTTTTTATGTTCTATTATTCGGGATGCAGGACTTTCAGAATGTATTAAAAATGGTACATTAAATGAAGAATTACTATATTCTATTTTATTTGTTGATTCAGGAGATGCCAGTTGTCAAAATAAAGAAATGCGTAAAAAGTTATTAGAGGATGCTGTATATGCGAGGTGGTCTGATTATGGAACACTTTACGGTGTAACATCATATTCTTTGTTTTGTATTACAACAGATGATGTTAAAGCTAATGTTGAGCCAACTGTGGTACGTCCTTTTTTATTGGAATATAGCTATTTTATTTCACTTGTGTTGGCACAGCGAATAGGAATGATGTCGTTTACTGTAAGGGCGGAAGAAATCATTAAAAATATTAATAAGCCTAGAAAAATAAGAAGAGGAAGTAAGAAAGGAATGGGTTATTTTCAGGCGTTGAAGTTTAGTAAGATTCAGGCACAGTATATTGATTTTAAGAATCGATTGCTTATTTTGGAAGCGTCTAATCAAGAACAAGGAATTGAAATATATAAATTGCTTCAAAAGCAGATGTTAGTAAAAGAGGAGCAGGAAATTTTAGATGGACAATTACAAAGTTTATATGAAGCAGCGAATATTAGTGTAGGAAATGGAATTGCAAAAGCAGGAGTTCTTCTTTCTTGTGTTGCACTTCTTCCTACTTTGATTGAATATTTTCCTACTTTGACTAAAATGGTAAAATGTATTTATAATTTTTTTAGTAAGTAAATTTTATAGTTGTTTTTTCAAAAGAAGGAATATAGATTGGAGAGTACATAATATTTAGGTTTTGGAAGATATTGAATAAAACAGCAGAATAAATAATATAAGGAGGTTATTATGTTGGAGTTTAAAGGATGCTGGTTGGAGGTGAAATTAGAAGCACAAAGTCCAATGATTCATTTTCAGGCAAATAAAGGACATCCGGGTGTAACAGTCAGAGCCAGTGAGGTAAAGCCTAAATTAGATAAATTTCTGATAAGAAAACTACAAAAAAGGGATGGGATACAGAATGTGGAACAGATAAAAAAGAAGTATTCATCTTTTTTTATAGACAGTACTCATAATGCATTGAATTATAAAATGAAAATGGAAATGGGACAGCATCAGCAATCAAGTTTAATTGATCTTTCTTCAGGAAAGAAATATAAGTATGAATTATATTATGGAAATTTGGGGAAAGAGGGTGATGAGAAAAAAATGGGGGTTTTATCAAATCCCAGTGTACTTATTTTTTGTGTGATTGCTGATTTAAGAATATTAATACAAGAATATATTATAGAATTTTTTATAGTTACAAATTTTGGTGCAATGCAGAATAAAGGATTTGGAAGTTTTTTGCCGAATTCATGTAAATATGCGAGTGTTCTAAAAACGGAGCAGGAAAAGGAAATTGCAGAATATTTGTTAGAAGATATAGTAGATTCTATGAAAAATAGAAGAAATTGTAAAAAAAGTTGTTATAGTATTTGTTTTAATGAAATAAGGCAAAATTCACGAGAAAATAAAAATGCAGATTATGTAGAAATGTTTAAAGAAATTAATCGGTTTTATAAACTTGTGAAATCAGGGTATTGTTTTCAAGGAAAATATATTGAGTCTTATATTCATAAGTATATGCACCAAAAGAATATTGGTAATGAAACAGAATGGATGGAGCAGCAGGGGCTATCTTTTGTAAGGAACAAATCAGATTGTATGACAGCATTAAAAACCGGACAAAAGAAAGATTGGAAGTATGTTCGTGCTATGCTTGGTACATCTGAGAAATTGGATGGTGCTGTGAAAGTATCTTCTTTCGATAAGGAGATTGAAAGAGTTTCTTCTCCGATATATTTTAAAGTAATAAAAAATGTAGTATTTATTGTTGCAAGAGAGATACCAGAAAAAATATATGGTTTGGAATATCGATTTTGGAATAGGGATGCTCATAAAGAAGGGCGTTTAAAAACGCCGGATGAGTTTGATATTGATGAATTTTTAGAAAAGTATGTGGATTATTATAATAATTTATTGAAGAATAAAAACAGTGGGATAAAGGGGAAAAGAGAGGTGGAGGTGGTAAAGTGTGTAACTATATCGGAATTACAATAGGTCCTATTTTTGATACAATTATGGATGCATCCAGTCCGGCTGCGCTGTGGTTTGCCAGCAGTTTGTTTTCGGATATGTCTAGACGTGTTTGTGTAGAGATTAAAAATACATTTTCCGATGCAGAAATTTATTCTCCTTATTTTGCAGATGATATTAAAATGGATGACGGGGTAGGAAAGTTTCATGATCGGATTATTTTTTCAACGGAGCAGTATGACAGGAAGAAATTGCAGGAATGTATCCGAAAAGTAAAGCGGGAAACTGCAAATTGCTTTCCTGAAGCTCTTATTAATGCAGATACAAAGGAATTTTTTGAGCAGTATATTCAAATGCCTTTTGTAAAACTAGAAGAGGATGAAATAGAAGAAAAGAACAGTGTTTTGGCGTTATCTCCCTATTTGGATGCATTGGAATTGATGAGGTCATTTCCAGCCGATAGTTCTAATAATGTGATCCGCAAGCTATTTTGTGGGGAAGAAACAGGCGGAAATGTTTATATTAAGCAAAGCCCTTTGTTTCAAGGGATTGAAGAAAACAGCAATCAGTTGAAAAAGGATCAGAACGGGTTGTGGACGGTCGAGGATATTGCCAGTGATCATGGAAAGATAGAGGAAGTTTTAAAAAGGAAAGATTATTATGCTGTTGTTCAGGCAGATGGTGATAATATGGGAAAGTTTTTAGCTGGGTTGGATCATACGGCAGTGACAGAGTTTTCAAAAGCTTGTTTGGATTATGATAAAAAGGTCTGCGAAAAAGTAGGGAATTTTGGAGGGATGACGATTTATGCAGGTGGGGATGATTTATTATTTCTTGCTCCGGTTGTGAATAGAAAAGGGAAAAATATATTTGAGTTATGTGTTAAGATAGGAGAATTGTTTCGTGAACAACTGGAATCTGTGGACGTATTAAAAAATAATTCCAATATTCCTACTGTTTCATTTGGGATTGCACTGCAATATAAAAATTTTCCGTTATATGAAGCTTTTGCAAGGGGAAGAGAATTGCTTTCTTTGGCAAAAAGTACATCTCAAAAGGACAATATGGCGATTGAATTGTTAAAACACAGTGGAAAAAGTATGAAAGTAATTGTACCAAATAAAGAATATCCGGTGTTAGAGGAAGTGCTGCCATTTGAAAAAGAGGATGAAAAAACCGTACATTCTGTGATCTATACACTGCAAAAGTTTCAAAAGCTGATATTTGTTTTGGATTCGAAATTGAGAGAAAAGAAAATAAATGAAGATTTATATGAATCTGCTTTTATGAATTTATTTGATCATATGGAACAGGCAAATTTGGAAAAGTATTTAAGAAAGATTTGTCATATTTATCTGAAATATTTTGCTGCTGGTAATACAAAGATTTGTGTGCCGAAAGAGTTAGAGGAACGTTTGGATAAAGCAGTGTCAGGCGGAAAAGAGGAAAGGAATCAAGATGTTTCTTTGCTGAAGGTATATTTACAGCTATTGTTGATTAAGAAGTTTTTTGTGGAAAGGCAGGGGGAGGAACATTGAAGCAGTTGGTGAAAATAACGCCCATAGAACCATATACATTTGGAACGGATCAAAAATTTCAGTATCCTAATCAAAAATTAACCGGAAAAGAATCTTATTTTGTAAATTCTAGAACTGTGCCGGAACAGACTACAATTTTAGGGATGCTGAGGCTTTTGATATTAAAGCAAAAGGGGCTGTTTCGTTCTGATTTTCATTATACCGAAGAACAGAGGAAACAGATGAGAGAATGTATTGGACCTTGCAGTTTTCGATTTGGAGAGAGAAAACAGGATTTTGGATGTATTCATAGTATCTCACCGGTTTTTTTGATGGATAAGGAAGGAAATTATTATGTAAAGAATCCGTTTCATAATATAGAACAGAAAAAAGGATATAAGCCAATGGCATTATCTGAAAAGCGAGTGGAAACTTCATTTGGAAATATTCGGCTGCCGAAAAAGGAAGCATATCATGCCAAAGAGGGACATGCCAGAGGATATTACAATTTGAAAACAGGGGATATTTGTAACAATCTTTTTTCCTCTATGATAGTTCCCGGAAACCGCAAAAACAGTAAATTGTCAGATGAGGACTGTTTTTTTAAGAAGGAATTGATTGTTTTAAAAAAGGGATATTGTTTTGCGGTGTTTGTTGATGCAGAGGAGCTTTTTCAAGCAGGTATGGTTTCTATGGGATTGGGTGGCTGTATGTTTTCTTTGACAAGTGAACCAAATAGAGAGGATGATTTGGAGAAGTGTGTAACAGAGGCTTTTGCAGGGAATAAAGAGAATAAGGAAATATGGTTCTATGCACTTTCTGATTTGGCAGTAAGAGGCTTATGGCAGCAGATGGAAAGTTTAGATGGGTCTTTTTATATTGTGGAACAAAAACAGATGCGGAATTTAGAAACAGTATATAAAGAACAGATCAGACTTCAAAAGCTTAGATTGAGTAAAAACCAGATGAATATGATTCAAAGCGGAAGCGTTTTTTTTGAAAGGTGTGGTTTGGATCTGGAAGATGAGAATTGTAAGCAGATTGGTTATAATCGGATTGTAAGATTAGGAGGGTGATAAAATGTCGGCAATTATGTTTAAATTAAAGTGTATTACAAATATGCACGTGGGAAGCGGAGATGTAAATTATAATCTAATTGACAATGAAGTGGAAAGAGATCCTGTTACAGAGTATCCTATGATTCATGCTTCAGGAGTGAAGGGTGCATTGCGGGAATATTTCAGCAGAAATGCCGAGTTGGCAGGGGATGTGGATGATATATTTGGCTGTGATACACAGGGAAAGACTTCACCGGGAAAATTGAAATTTTTAGAAGCAAATATGTTAGCTGTACCTGCAAGAGCATCAAAAGGGGAGAGTGCATATTACTTAATATCAACAGAAAATGCATTGAATACATATGCAGAATATCGTTCTCTTTTTTGGGAAGAAAAGCAGAAAAAGCAGACAGAGATTAGGTCAAAAGAACAATGGGCAGAAGAAAGAGGTATAGAGGGGATTGATTTAAGTATTAGTACAATGCTTTTAGAGGAAGAGATTCATATTGTAAGTGAAGAAGAATTTAGAAGTATTTCGCTGCCGGTTATTGCACGAAATAAATTAGAGAATGGGATTAGTAAAAATGTTTGGTATGAGGAAATCGTGCCGCATCAATCGGTGTTTTATTTTATTGTAATGTCAAATGATACTCCGCAGGAGAGAGAACTTTTGAAGAAATTTAAAAGTGCTGTAGATAATCAAGTGATTCAATTTGGTGCAAATGCTTCGATTGGTTATGGGTTATGTAAGGTGACGGTTGCGGAGGAATAAATATGAATAAAAATATTATTAATGAGGAAATCTCTCTTGCATATGATGCAATTAGAGAGGTAGGAATAGCAAATGAAAAAGGAGAAGTACAGAAAACTTTTCGAGGACAGGTTACATCTTTTGGTGCTTCTGTTTTGATGGGAAGTTTATTGTCTTCTATTGCTTTTTTTTCGGACGATAAAAAAGCATCGGTAGATAGATCGTTGATTTTAAAAGCGATTTTTTATATTTTGGAAAAGCAGGAAAAGGTTGGAGCAGAAGAAACGGATTTATTTAAATATGCACAATCGAACCAAAAAGAGAAAAAAGAAGAAATATTAAATGCTGCAACGGCATTGAAACTGGCAATGAATCTTTATCATTTAACAGGAGAAAAAGAAGATGGAGTTTAAGTCTAAAAATATGAATTATATATTTAATGTGGAGTACTTTAATGGTATAGAAAATATGCTGTTGAAAGAAGAAACTTCAAAAGAAGTAGAAAAGAAAGTAAAAGAGCGCAATGAACAGATAGAATCTTTTTCGTTTGCAGGATGTAAAGTACCATTTGCCGAATTAGAAAATTCTTCTTATGAAAAAGGATTTTTTTATCACAGGTTTCAGCTATATACGCAGTATCCGGGACTGCTTATAGGGATAGGATATCCTCATGAAACGAAATTAAATGGAGCGATTAAATGCGGATTTTCATTTGACTATGTAACTGGTCTGCCTTATATATCGGGTTCTGCTTTAAAGGGTATGTTGAGAAGTTTTTTTTATACGGATGAGAACAACAGTGAGATAGCAAAGGAGTATGAATCCTATATAAAAGAGCTGATAAATAAGGAAGATTCTTTTGATATTCAACAAATAAAAGATCAGATATTTGAAAATAATGATGTTTTTTTGGGTGCGTATCCAGATGTAAAAAAAGACAGTAAAGGTATTTTGAAAATGGAATATATTACGCCTCATAAAGAGTTTATGAATCCAAATCCGATTAGTATGATTAAGGTAAAGCCAAATGTGCCGTTTTTATTTGGTTTTTTGCTTACTGATTATATGGCAGACGGGAAAGTGATCTTGAGTGCAGAGGAAAAATTAAATTTGTTTGAAAAATTGATTGTGAATATGGGAATTGGAGCAAAAACGAATGTAGGATTTGGGAAGTTTTCAAAGCGAAAGGTAGTTGAAAATTATTTTGTAAAAATGGATCAGCGTTGATAGTGGATAATGGTGTGATTTTATGTTTTAAGTATGAAGAAAGGAAAAGACATGACAGTTTTATCAAGGAATGGTGGGAATGTGGCGATAAGGTTACGTTGATTACCCGTCCTAGAAGGTTTGGAAAAACGCTGAATCTAAGTATGATAGAGTGTTTTTTTCAAATAAGTATAGTGCTTGAAATAAATAAAAATATAAAATTATATTAGATATTTTAATAAAATAATGGAAATAATTGTTCGAATGTATTATGTTATATCAGGAAAAGAGGTGGTTATCGTGTTGTCAAAAGAAGTGTTGCAACTGCTTGGTGTTTCCCGTCCAACAGTTACAAAATATGTGAAAACGGGAGTGATCCGGGTAATAGAGCTTCCGAGTAAAAGATAGGAGAAGGAAGCGGTACAGGAAAAGGAAAGCCAGAAAAAGAAAGGAGGTGCTGGAAGAGGATGATGGTGCAGAGGGTTGAAAAACATATCATAAAGCCATCTGACCCATATTATGCCATGCTGGATCATTTCTGTTTCCTTTCTAAAAATCTGTATAACCATGCAAATTTTATATTGCGCCATGCGTTCCTAAAGAACCATAAGGCTGTTTCCTATGGCGATATGGATAAAATGCTAAAAGCAGATGAAGAATACCCGGATTACAGGGCGATGCCAACCGCACAGTCCGCCCAGCAGGTATTGCGGCTGTTGGAAAAGAACTGGAAGTCCTTTTTTCAGTCCATAAAAGACTGGACAAAGAACAAAGACAACTATACAGGGAAGCCAAAACTTCCAAAATATAAAAAGAAAGATGGCAGGAATCTCCTGATTCTGACAAATCAGAATGTAAAATTGAAGAAAGGTATTTTAAAATTCCCGAAGAAATTGGAAGGGTTTGGACTGAAACTGAACTGTTGTGAAAGGGATAACTTTTATTCCTTTCATCAGGTGCGCTTTATCCCAAAACAGGGGCATATTGTGGCGGAAGTGGTCTATAGTATTTCCATCTGTAAGGCAAAACCAGAGAACCAGCGTTATTGCAGTATTGATATTGGCATAGATAACTTAGCAGCTGTAACAACAAATATAGGGTGCAGAACGTATATTATAAACGGCAAAGGTCTAAAGTCGGTAAATCAATACTACAATAAACAGGTATCCCATTACAGGGAAATAGCAAAACGGATGAACGGCATGGATTTTACAAAACGGATGGGAATCATTACGGGAAAAAGAAACCGTAAAATGGAGGACTATATGCATAAGGCAAGCCGTAACATTGTG
>CAJUGZ010000036.1 GCA_910585855.1 uncultured Lachnospiraceae bacterium
CTGTATTTTAGCACCTTATGTGTCCGCTACGAGGAAATGCTAAGCGCAAGCGGGCCCGGAATAGACCTTCCTTCCGCTTTCAGCGTCCCCTCCTGATCTCAGCGTCCCCCTTTCAACTTATAACAACCTTTGTAATAACTCCGTAACTTTTATTAAAACACACCATTTTACTCTTTCTATTGCAAAAGATGCAGCCACTTTTTTGTAGCAGCCAAATCCAAATAAAGCTGTTTTTTTAGCATTTCTGCCGAATCAAATTTACACTCTGGTCTTTCATAGTGTAAAAGCTGCACAATCAATTCCTTCTCATACAATTCCCCCTGATAATCAAACAAATAAGTTTCCACATTTTTTCTGTCTGTATTCTCCACAGTAGGACGAACCCCAATATTTGTCATGCCATAATAACAGTTTCCTTCCAGCAATACCCGTGAAGCATAAACTCCATTTGGAGGCAGCAGCTTTCCGGCATCTGGAATCTGATTTGCTGTAGGAATTCCCATCGTTCTTCCAAACTGCTTTCCATGTACCACCTTTTCGGAAATAAAAAAAGGATATCCAAGAAGTGTTTCTGCCAATTCCACATCTCCTTCTAAAAGTCTTTCCCGAATATAAGAACTGCTGATATCTCTGCCTTGATACTGTTCTTTTGAAAGCACAGCCATTTGATAATGATATTTTTCTGCCAACCGCAGCAGCAAATTTACATCTCCTTTTCTCTTATATCCAAATCGAAAATCCTCTCCTACCGCAATAAAACCAACATTCAGCTTCTCTACCAAAATATCCCGTATAAAATCCTCCGGTTCCATACAGGATACTTCTTTTGTAAAAGGACACTGTACCATCAAATCAATCTGAAACTGTTCCGCCAATGCTCTCCGTTCCTGATTGGTAAGAATCGTTCCTCTGCTTTGCCCGTTTAACAGCCTGTTTGGCGGCATATTAAAAGTAAAAACAGAAGCAAGAAAGCCCTCCTGCTTTTTTTGAAGCACCTGTTTGATCAAAAGCTGATGTCCCCGATGCAGCCCGTCAAATTTTCCCAATGTAACAGCAGAACGTTTTTCGACTTTTAACTGTGTCAAATCTGTTACAAACTCCATCCGAAAAACGCCCCCTTTCTAAATTTTTCCATCCGATGCCAATATCTCCCCTGAGCCAAAAAACATCTTCATCAGATAAAATCTATCGTTTCGATATGTATATAGTGCAATAAATCTTTTTTTATCGTCATACACCCGAACCACAGTTTTATCTTTTTTTCCTTGTATTATCGGATTTTCCATTTTTTCTGCCTCTTGTTCAAAAGATTCCAGATATTCGGGCATAAGAGGATTTCCATTATAAAGCAGTTTGCTGTATGGTTTTTGTACAGTTAATGCCGGATAAATTCCTAATATTTGATCGATCGGCAAAATAAACTCTTCTATCTTTCCTGCTGCCACTTCTTCTTCTACTCTTTGAAGCGTCAATGCTGTATTGATTGAAAAGCCGCTTACCTGTGTGCGAATCAGTTCCTCCATACAGCCTTTGCATCCTAACTTTTCCCCAATATCATAGCATAAAGTGCGAATATATGTCCCTTTTGAACACCGCACCTGCATCCTGATACGGGGAAGCTGCATCTCTAGAATAGTAATTTCATAGATTTTTACAAGACGGGCTTTCCGCTCCACTTCTTTTCCCTCTCTTGCCAATTCATAGAGTTTCTTTCCGTTTACCTTTAAAGCAGAGTACATTGGTGGAATCTGCCAATACTCTCCTGCAAAACTTAATACCGCCTCTTCTGCCTGTTTTTCAGATACTGTCACTTCATGCTCAGAAAGAATTGCTCCGTCAATATCCTGCGTATCGGTTTCTTTTCCAAGCAGCAGCACCGTTTCATAGACTTTTTCTTTTTCTGTCAGCATCTCACAAAGCCGAGTGGCTGCTCCTAGACAAACCGGCAAAACTCCCTGTGCATTGGGATCTAGTGTACCGGTATGTCCGATTTTCTTCATATGAAGAATTTTTCTTAATTTTGCCACTACATCATGGGAAGTATAACCCTTTTCTTTATAAATATTGATTACTCCATGGTACACACCGTTTCACCTGTTCTTTCTTCCCTGCTTTTTCGTGCTTCTAATTTTTCTATCTGTATCTCTATTTGAGAGGAAATATTGTTGATTACATCATGTTCGCTGCCCATCATGGTACAACCCGCTGCCCGAATATGTCCTCCTCCGCCAAAATGCTTTGCTATCGCACTAACATCTACATAAGACTTGGAACGCAGACTGACTCGAAAGACATGCGGGGATGTTTCATAAATAAAAATAGCACACTCTACCCCTTTTGTCAGTGCAAGCTGACTGACAATACCGCTTAAATCTCCAGAATTTACCCCATAAAAGTCCAATTCCTTTTTTCTCAGTACGGCTGCAATACACTTTTTATCAAAAAAACGAATACTCTCCAATAAAGCCCTTCCTAAAATCTGATGCTGCAGATAGGTTCTCTGAAAAAAACTTTCATCAATAATCTCAGAAAATGCAACCCCTTTGCTGATCAATTTTCCAGCAGCTATCATTGTTTTTTCCGTTGTATTTGAATACTTAAATACACCGGTATCATGCACTAAACCGGTGTAAAGTGCCGTAGCTGTTTTCTGTGATATCTTTTCATAGTCCATTTTATAAAACAAAATTTCACAGGTAGCAGCAGCATCCGGTACAATCAGATTTTCCATAGCATAATTGGCATTGCTGATATGGTGGTCCACCGATATAGTGCGCTTTGCCCGCTCAAAACAATCTTTCATTTCACCCAACCGCTCTTTATCACCACAATCTAGTGCAAGAAATAAATCATAGACAATCGGGGTATCCTCCCTATGCAAAACGTCCTCTATCCCTGCCAGATAAGAAAACTCCGGCAAAATTTCTTCTAAATAAACCTGCGGCTTTATATTGGGATAATTTTCCTTTATGTACCAATACACCGCCATACAAGAACCAATGCAGTCGCCATCCGGCCGAACATGACCGGCAATGGCAACTGTATAGTTAGAATCAGTTATCTGTTTCATCTTCTTCCCTCCGTACAATATCCTTATTTACAGAATCAATTAATTTTGACATATTGACTCCGTACTCAATGGACTGATCCAGTACGAAAGTTAATTCTGGTGTATTTCTTAAATTTACGGTTTTTGCAAGCTGTGTACGGATATAGCCCTCTGCACTCTTTAGTCCTGCCATTGTATCTTTTTGTGCTTGTTCATCTCCTAATACACTGATATATACTTTACAATGTTTTAAATCTGGTGCAACTTCTGCAGCAACTACAGAAGTAACCGGATGAATCCTTGGATCTTTTACTTCTTCTCGAATAATATTGCTCAGTTCTTTTTGAACTTCCCCGTTAATACGGGTATTTTTAATACTGTTTTTTCTCATATATACTCCCATCTATACCTAACGGCTCTATTACAAAGATCTATCTTGCCACTTCTTCCATAATATAAGCCTCTACCTGATCGCCTTCTTTGATATCGTTAAATTTCTCAAATACCAGCCCGCACTCATAACCGGTCGCCACTTCTTTTACATCATCTTTAAACCGCTTTAGAGAAGCCAATGCTCCATCAAAAAGCTGCTGCCCTTCCCGGAAAATACGGCATTTTGCTCCTCTTTGGAATTTTCCATCTAAAATATAAGAACCAGCAATCGTACCAACTCCAGAGGATTTAAAGGTCTGACGCACTTCTGCATGACCGATAATCTTTTCCTCAAAAACAGGATCTAACAATCCCTTCATTGCGGCTTCGACATCTTCAATCGCATTATAGATTACCCGATACAAACGAATATCTACACTTTCTCTCTCTGCCACACTCTTTGCTGTCGGATCTGGCTTTACATTAAATCCAATAATAATGGCATTGGATGCAGAAGCTAAGCTGACATCGGATTCATTTATCGCACCGACACCACCGTGAATCACTTTTACTACCACTTCTTCATTTGAAAGTTTTATTAAACTCTGTTTAATAGCTTCTACAGAACCCTGTACATCTGCTTTTACAATAATATTTAACTCTTTTATATTTCCTGCCTTAATCTGAGAGAACAGATCATCTAATGACATCTTTGCTTTAGTTTCCTCTAATAACTTTTCCTTGCTTTGAGAAATAAAGGTTTCAGCAAAGTTTCTTGCCTCTTTCTCCGAATCACAGGAAACAAAGATTTCACCTGCATTTGGAACATCATTTAACCCTAGAATTTCTACCGGTGTAGAAGGAGCTGCTTCTCTTACTCTGCGTCCCTTGTCATCAATCATAGCCCGCACTTTTCCATGACAAGATCCAACTGCAATCACATCTCCTACATGCAGTGTTCCCTTTTGTACAAGAACAGTAGCTACTGGACCTCTTCCTTTATCTAACTGCGCCTCAATCACCAATCCACGGGCTTTTCGATTTGGATTTGCCTTTAATTCCTTTACTTCCGCTGTCAGAAGAATCATTTCCAACAACTCTTCAATTCCATCCTTGGTATGAGCCGATACTGGAACAAATACCGTACTGCCGCCCCAGTCCTCTGCTACCAGACCATGTTCAATCAATTCCTGCTTTACTCGATCTACATTTGCACTTGGCTTATCAATCTTATTGACAGCAACAATAATCTCTAGTCCCGCTGCCTTTGCATGGCTGATGGCCTCTACCGTCTGCGGCATTACGCCATCGTCTGCTGCCACTACCAAAATCGCAATATCCGTAGACTGCGCACCACGCATACGCATAGCAGTAAATGCCTCATGTCCCGGCGTATCTAAAAATGTAATCTTCTGCCCATTAATCTCCACTACATATGCACCGATATGCTGTGTAATGCCTCCTGCCTCTTTAGCAATCACATTGGTAGAACGAATGGCATCTAAAAGTGAAGTCTTTCCGTGATCGACATGCCCCATTACACAGATTACCGGCGGACGTGTCACCATAGACTTTTCATCCTCTTCCTCTTCCCGAAGCAGTTCTTCAATCGCATCTACTTTTACTTCTTTTTCACAGATTACATCATATTCCAATGCAATCTCTTCTGCTGTTTCAAAATTGACTTCTTGGTTAATTGTTACCATTTTGCCCTGTAAAAACAGCTTTTTCACTACTGCCGATGGCTGCAGCTTCATCTTCTCTGCCAGTTCTTTTATAGTAATCACTTCCGGTATCTGAATTACCTTTATCTCTGGTTCTTTCTCTACCTGCTTCGGCGGTTTTACCATCTCTGGAACTGGTTTCCCAAACTTCTTAGAAATTGGGCGATCTTCAAATTTATTTGTCTTTTCTTTGCGATCTTTATCCGGTCGATCCTGACGTCTTTCTGTCTTTACTTCAATAAAATCTGGTCTTGCCTTTTCAATCTTTTTATCCAAAGAATCTCTTCTGTTATTATTTGTGCCACGTCCGTTATTTTCTCTGTCTTTGTTATAATTATTGTCTTTATTATAACCGCCCTGTCTGTCACCTCTTTGACCGTTTCGATTCTCCCGGTTATAGCCGCTCTGTCCTCTGTCACTTCTTTGACCATCCCGATTTTCCCGATTATAGCCACCCTGCCCTCTGTCATTTCGGTTTTGGTTGTTTCGATTTTCCCGGTTATAACCGCCCTGTCCTCTGTCGTTTCTCTGACCGTCCCGATTTTCACGATTTTCTCGATTGGAATTATCACGACCTTCCCGACTCTCTCTATTTTCCCGATCATTTCGATTGGAATTATCCCGATTCTCTCGGTTATAACCACCCTGTCCTCTGTCACCTCGGTTTTGATTGTTCCGATTTTCCCGATTATAACCGCCCTGTCCTCTGTCATTTCTCTGACCGTCCCGATTTTCTCTGTCACTGCGATTCTGACCATCTCGGTTCTCTCTGTTATAATTATTCTGTCCTCTGTCATTTTTTTGACCGTCCCGATTCTCTCGATTGGAACGCTGTCCGTTATTCTGATTATTGTTATTCATAGTTCTCTGATTATTATTTCTTGTCGGCTGAGTGCTGTTTTGCGGATTATATACGACAGATACTTTTTTCTTATGTTCCTGTCCGCCCTCTGCCTTTGTTTCCTCCTTCGCTGATTCTGTCTTTCCGTTCCCTGATTCCGTTCTTTTTCCCTCTGTTTTTCCTGTATCTAACTTTGTTTCTTCTGCTTTTTTTTCTGCTCTTTCTGTCTTTCCTGCCTTTGCTGTTTTAGCTTTTATATCAGCTTTTTCTTCTGTTTTTCCATTGATATCCTGCGACTCTTTTGTGGTACTTAAATGTTTTTTTACTTTTTCTGCTACTTCCTCTTCAATACTCGAATTTGCCACAAAGCGTTTTCCATTATTATCAATCGAAAGTGCGTCCAATGCACTGATAATATCAATATTTTTCTTTTCCATTTGATTTGCAAGTTCACTTATCTTAATTTTTGCCATACTTACTACCTCCGTTCTCTTCTCTGTCTGATTTCACCGTATCTGTCTTTCTATCTAAACTGTCTGCCCTTCAACGATTCCTGCCTCCACTAGATTTTTCACAACAGCATCTGCAAAACTCTTATCCGTAATCGCTAAAGATGCCCTTTTCTCCTTTCCCATGCCGTGACCGAGCAATTCTTTTGTTCCATATATATAGAGAGGCACTTTATAGTAAGTACACATATTTCGAAACATTTCTCTGGTATTATCGGATGCATCGGCTGCTACAATCACCAGATATGCCTGACCACCTTTTACTGATTTTTCTGTCATAAACTCTCCGCTGGCTATCTTTCTTGCCCGTGTTGCCAGACCAATCATAGATATTATCTTATCTTGCTTCAAGCTCTGTCAACTCCTTTTCCAGTTGTTCATAAACCTGATCCGGAATCGACATTTTTAACGAACGTTCCAGCCCTTTATTCTTACGTGCTTTTATCAAACATTCCATTGAAGAACATAGATATGCGCCTCTTCCATTCTTCTTTCCAGTTGTATCTATTACAATTTCCTCTTCTGTAGTTTTCAGCACACGGATCAGCTCTTTTTTATTCTTTTTTTCTCCGCATCCCGCACACTGTCTTTGCGGTATTTTCTTTGTTACTGCCAATTCTATCACTTCCTGCCTTTTTATTGCTTATCAAATCTGCTTCTTTATTTTATGCTTTTTATACAAATTTAAACGCTCTCTCCTTCCTGTATCCATTCAGAAATCATGTCCTCTTCCTCTTGCATCTCTTTTATTTCTTCTGATTCTGATATTACTTTCTCACTGCTACTATCATTATCACTATCACTGCTGCTGTCACTATCATCACCGATGTCTTCTTTACTTTCATTTTCTTGCATCTCTTTATTGAATTCATCTAACTCACTTGATTTATTCAACTCATCTGCTTCATTCGATTCATAGCCGTACAATCCGCTAAATTCCGCCAGTTCTCTTGCCTGTGTTTCATTTTTAATATCAATCTTATATCCGGTCAGTCTTGCCGCTAATCTTGCATTTTGTCCCTCTTTTCCAATCGCTAATGACAACTGAAAATCTGGAACAACTACTTTTGCGGTCTTTTCTTCTTCATCGGCAATTACAGAAATTACTTTTGCCGGGCTTAATGCATTTTCAATCAATATGGCAGGATTTTCACTCCAGTTAATAATATCTATTTTTTCTCCCCGCAGCTCATCTACAATCGCATTGACTCTTGCACCGTTTACTCCTACACAAGAACCGACTGGATCGACATCTGGATTATTTGACCATACAGCAATCTTTGTTCTAGATCCTGCTTCTCTGGAAATACTTTTAATTTCTACTGTTCCGTCCTTTACTTCTGTTACTTCTGCTTCAAATAACCGTTTTACCAACTCTGGATGTGTTCTGGAAACTAATATCTTCGGACCTTTTGTAGTATCTTTTACTTCCAAAATATAAAGTTTAATCCGCTCTGTTGGAAGAAAATTTTCACCTTTTACCTGCTCATTTTCCATCAGCATAGCATCTGCTTTTCCAAGATTTACACTGATATTCTTACCTACATAGCGCTGAACAATACCTGTTACAATATCTTTTTCTTTCTCAAGATACTGATTATATAAGGATTTTCTCTCTTCCTCACGGATTTTCTGCAAAATAACATTCTTTGCATTCTGCGTTGCAATACGCCCAAATTCTTTGGACTTAATTTCAATTTGTGCGATATCGCCAATATTATACCGAATATCTCGAATCTTTGCATCTGCCAGACTAATCTGTGTGACCTCATCTTCTACTTCTTCTACTACCGTTTTCTCTGCAATTACTTTAAAATCCCCTGTTTCACGATTAATGGTCACTTTTATATTGTCTGCTTTGCCAAAGTGATTTTTACATGCGGTCAGCAGTGAATTTTCAATTGCTTCAATTAAAGTATCTTTGCTGATATCCTTTTCTTTTTCAAGACTATTCAATGCCTCAATTAGTTCTTTATTCATTTTTTCTGATTCCTCCTTTATATTTGCCAGTTTTTAAAAGTCGAATGTCAGACGGATCAATGCAATCTCTGCCCTTGGTATCAAAAGTTCTTCTCCATCTTCTGTCTGGATAGTAATACTTTTTTTATCAAATGCCTGCAATAGTCCGATATATTCTTTTTTCTTATTCAGAGGCTTAAATAAATGGATTTCTACTTCTTCTCCCACACTTCTGGCAAAGTCCTTATCCTTTTTTAAAGGTCTTCCAAGTCCCGGAGAACTAACTTCCAAAATATAGGCATCAGCAATAAAATCTTCTTTATCGAGCAAATCACTTAACGCTCTGGAAACGATCTCGCAGTCATCTACTGTAATGCCGCCTTGTTTATCAATATAGGCACGAAGATACCAGTTACTGCCTTCCTTTACATACTCTACATCTACTAATTCAAATTGATTTTTCTCTATAATAGGCAGCAGCAATTTCTCTGTTTTTTGTTCATAGTCTTCTCTTTTCGCCATAGATCCCACTTCCTTTCACCGGCATGTAATTTTCATACCACAGAATCTGCCAAAACTGTATCCAAATATTCGAGAATAAAATTTCCAAATAGTTTCACTTTTGAATTTATTTGGCAGTGTCTGCATACATAAAGAGTGGACTGCTTCAGCCCACTCTTTTAGTTAATCATTATTGTCAATAATTATTCTAGCACTGATAGGATTAGATTGCAAGCACTTTTTTTATTTTTTCTTCAGAGGGAGGACGCCGGATACTGGAAGGGTAGGCAGCCTGCTGTTCCGCTCTCCAAAAAGCAAGAAGTTCTAAAACTTCTGCATTTTCACTTATCCAGCCGGACAGACCGGGGCGCAATTCGCCCGTATAGCAGGCGATATGCTGCTGGTATACGAAAAAGTTCTGCCAGCCATAAGACGCTCGCTTCCCTCTATACGGGCTAAACACGTCCCTTTTTTTGCACACACTGCATAGAAGCAGTGTATGCAAAAAATCTTAGATTTTTAAGCAGAAGTTTAAGAACTTCTAGCTTTTTTCCGAAGTCACTGCAGGCTGCCTACCCTTCCAGTATCCGGCTGTTTCTTGGCTTCGGAACAAAAAAGCAAAAAACGAATTTTTATCGTAGAAAATCACAGACTGTTACTGCTTTCAGTTTTCTTCTATCTCTTTTTTAATAATTTTTTTCTATCGCTATTCAACCAACAACGAGATGTGGTTTGCTCGTTTCTTCTGTATGCGACTTCGGAGAACAGTTAGAAAATCTTAGACTTCTGCTTAGAAACCTAGAATTTTTTACATACACTACTTCCATGCAGTATATGTAAAAAAAGGGGCGTGTTTAGCCCGCATTGAGAGAAAGCAATATCTTATAGAAGGTAGAATCCTTCCTTACACCAACAGAATTTCGGCTACACTGCGGGCGAATTGCGCCCCGGTTCGTCCGGTTAGATGCATATAAATGCAGAAGTCTTAGATTTTCTTACTGTTTGAAGCGGAGCAAACAGAAGAAATGAGCAAACCACATCTGGCGTCCGTCTGATAAAAAACTCCACAGAAACCATTTTGTAAATAACTATACTGTTCGTTCTGCTTTCAGTTTCTTCACTTCTTCAAGTGAAAGTCCTGCATATTCCGCAATTTTTTCAAGTGTCAATATTCCATCTGCCAACATTCTTTTAGCAGTATTTATTGCCCCTTCTTTTAAAGACTCTTTTCTCATATCCTCCATAGCTTTGCACATAATTAAAATCCCCTCCTTACTTTCCTTGAAAAACCGCACTCTGTCTGCCAGCGTACCGTAATACATATCTTCCGCATCAGTACAGGAAAAATCATGCATAAGTTTTCCGATTGGAGTATCTCCACGGTAAGCACCATTCACATACAATATATGTGAACCGTCTTCAAATCTTTCTCCTGTTCCTAAAAAGCAACGCTCAATCGAATAAAGTGGCAGCCCTTTTCCCATTACATCATTCTCTGTGATAAAAATTACCCATGTTTCCGGCAACTGGTTGAAATCCTCACCCTTCTTCAAAAGGTTTGCATCCATCATGCTGCTATTATACCTTGCTCTTTTTCTCCCTGCTCCTTTGTCGGCTCGTTGAATTTCCACATTTATTTTAGCGCTAGTACTATCAGTAGCAAGAATATCAAATCTTACTGAACGGTTCAGCAAATTCTCCACAAATACCTGAGTATGAACATCCAAAACCTTTAAATCCGACTTTTCCAATATAATCTGCAATACCAGTTCAATACTTGCTGTATCTCCCTCAAAACACTTCGTGAGAAAATCATCATCAAGCAAGCGAAAACCTCTTAACCTCTGTAAATCTTCCTGATGTTTCTGATCTATCTGTTCCGTCACTATCAATCTTCCCACCTGCCTTTTCTTTTATTTTTTGTATTTCCATACTACCACACAATCAAAATTTTTTCAATTACATCCAACAGTACCTGTAATTAAGCTTTTAGAAGTAGATTGCTTCTGCAAAAAGTCTTCTTTCACCAAACGCTAGAAGCTGTCAGGAACTGTTCAAAAATTACCTGTAACAAGGATGCTGTATAATATAAATGTCCAGCTATTAAAAAAATTGTAGGTATAATAGATGTCAAAATTTTCTGATGCCATCAAATAGACATTTAAACAAATCATTGTTATCATTAATTTCTAAACAGTTCCTTAACCGAATAATAGCAGAAATTATGTTTTACTGCCAGAATAGCAGAAAAGTTTTAACACGATTTTTTTATTTCGGAGTCAAGAAACAGCCAGATTCGAAAACGGTGGGCATCCTGCAGTGACTTTGGAAAAAAGCTAGAAGTTCTTGGACTTCTGCTCAAATACCTAAGATTTTTTTCACATCCTGCTTCCATGCAGGGTGTGAAAAAAAAGGGGCGTGTTTAGCCCGAATGATAGAGAAGAGGCAGTTTTGTGGTTGGAAAAATCCTTCCTTACACCCATTTTGTTTTGGCTGCAGGAAGGGCGAATTGCGCCCCGGTCTGTCCGGTTGGGTGAGTGAAAAAGCAGAAGTCTTAGAACTTCTTGCTTTTTGAAAACCGGAACAGCAGGATGCCCACCGTTTTCGAATCTAGCGTCCTCCCCCTTCAAAAGACTTATTAAAGAACAATTACTATCTAAACAAGGAATCAAATAAAAAAACTATATCCATTCCCCATTCCCAATACAAACGCAGCCAGTATAATCATGATATAATTTTTATTTATATGTTTATTCTTCACCAAATTTCTCTTCCTCCTAAAAAAAGCCCCATAATCCACTTTAATAATGGCTTTGGGGCTTTTTTATTTCTAGAAAAATAAGATTTTTTTATGGAATCCATACTCCGTTTGGATCAACTCTGTATCCATCTGGTGTAATGGTATTCAACAGGCAATCTCCATCTGCAGTCAAATAATACCATTTATTTTCAATCTGCTGCCAACCTGTCTGCATCTCACCGCTTGCTGCAAAATAATACCACTTATTCTCAATCAACTGCCAGCCTGTCTTCATATCTCCATTGATACTGTCCAAATAATACCATTTATTTCCTACAAAAAGCCAGCCTGTTTTCATATCTCCATTTGTCAAATCCAAATAATACCACTTTTGATTGATAAACTTCCAGCCTGTCTGCATTTGTTTGCTCTCTAAATCAAGATAATACCACTTTCCTACCGAGTTGCAGTACCAGCCTGCCTTGGCAAAGAAATCGGCATCAAAATAATACCACTGATTTTCTACCAATTTCCATTCGTTCTTTGCTAAGGTGCTGTTCTTTTTCTGGAAAACAATCGATCCGTTTGAGGTAATTATTAAATTTCCTTCTGCACTTTTTTTCATATCAATTACTTTTGTATCATAACCGATTACTCTGCGTACTACAGGATCTACTTGATACATTTCATTTTGCCAGTCACTGCTGTCATCGTCGTCATCATCATCCGTATCAACAATCTCATATTTATCGGCAGTCCAGAGTACGACTGTTCCTGTTAATTCTGTATAATTATCATTGATGATATAACGCCATGAATATGATTTTCCTCTTTCTATTCTAGTAGATGTATCCATATCCCAGATTAATTTTCCTCCTGCGGGCTGTATCTCTTTTGTGTCTACTACAACATCTCCTAATTTTTTTCTAGAAGATGTTATTTTCTGAAAAATAGGTTCACCGGTTAAAGGTGCTTTTTCAATCGTAAATTTCTTTTTTCTGGTTTCTTCATTCAGATAATAATTTTTATCTTCAAAAGATACGATTTCGGCAATATAATCTTTTCCTGCATCACTTTTCTTACCGGTTACTTCTAATTCTTTTTGGTTTCCTTCCACTGTTTGATAAAAAGCTGCCGGAGCTTGTTCTTTTCCGTTATATACAAAAGTTTTTTCTTCCCAAATGACATCTGTTTTTCTTTTTGTAATCTCAAAACTAGCAGATACTTCTCCATAGTAATCTTTATCTTCATAAATGGCTTTTACTGTATAAATACCGCTGTCAGTAACGGTTTCTTTCAGTTCGTCAAGGTTTTCATATTGCTTTTCCTGATATTGATACACTACCTTTCCCTGCTTACAAACCGCCTCTGAAAATACTTCACCAAGTGAAACTTCTTTTCCGTCATACTCTTTTTTATCTGGATCGGCAAACGTTATTTCAATTGGTGTTTTTCCTTCCGTTTTTGGAAATGTATAGCGAATCTGCCCTTTTTCCTGATCCAATTCGGCTTTTTCTCCATTGATGCTTGCTGCAGCATCCTTTGTTAAAGTATATCCCTCTTCTAATTCATAGGATATTGTTACGGTATAAGCAGTATCACTTGCAAATGTTTCTGCTTCTGGTGTCCATACGATATCCGTAATTTTAACATGATCGGAAGCAATTGCCTGTGTATCTGGGACTTGATTTTTTACCGGAGCTTCTAAATCGGTAATTGCTATCTGTGAGATTCCTGATACAATCTGCACCTGAACTCCTTCTGCATAGTTTCCCTTTGGCTCATTTACGCTATCCATTCCATAATTAAATCCAAATGCCACTTCATCAATCCAAAAATTAGCTGTCCCGGATACATCCTCTTTTGCCTGAAATGGAATAATCAGCAGTTTTCTGTCTTCTACTTCTGCTAAATCCGGCGAATACATAGCTGACATATAAAAACTTCCCGTTGGTTTCTTATTATCCGATGGTATCCCGCCTGCTGGTCTTCCTGAAGTGTCTGGTTCTCCGATTATAAATTTCTCTGGATCATAAAAAACTTCTAAATTAAAGGATGCCAAATTAAGGGAACAGTCTTGTAATAATACGGTTAATACCACCTCGTCCCCAGCGTTTACTTCTGTATCCGAAATTTCTAAATTTAAAGTTACCGTTTCATCTTTTGCATAAATTGGAATCACTGTTGATACAAGTGACATACAAAGTACACCAATCCATGCTGCTGCTTTTCTTTTCATAGATAATCTCCTCTCTGTTTTTTTGCGGCGTAAATTTATCTTGATTCGATTTTTATACATTATTTACACCGCTCTTTTTTATTGCTCCACTGGGAAACGAAGAATATTGCCGCTTGCCTTATTTAAAATCAATACAGCATCTGTAGAATTAATCTTTCCATCTCCGTTTACATCTGCCAGTTTTTGCTGTTCTTCGTCCAATTCAATCAATCCGCTTGCATAATTTAATGTAAGAACAGCATCAATCGAATTGATTCCTCCATTTCGGTTAATATCTCCAAATGCATATTTGCTTTCTGGTTTTGGATCTACCTCTTGGAAATCCTGCTCTTGTACAATAGAAATCTGATACTGTACGATTTTATTACCGTCCTCGGTTCTCGCTGTAATGATTGTTTCTCCAAGAGCAATTCCTTTTACTACGCCGTCTTTTACTTCTGCAATTTGGGTATCATCAGAAGTCCAGTCTATTTTTTGATTCGTTGCATCGGATGGCAGAATCGTTGCCTGAAGCTGCGTTGACTCTCCCTTTTTCAATGTAATACTTTGATTCTGTGCATAAATTCCTTCTACTTTTATTATCTTTTTTCCTTCTACTACCACTATACAGGAAACCTGATTTCCACTTACACTTGCCGTTATCTCTGCTTTACCGTTAGAAATCGCTTTTACTACACCACCCTCTACAGTAGCCACTGAAGGATTGCTGCTGTTCCATTCCACTGCTGCATCTTCCAATGCAGAATAAGAAACAAGCAGAGTTTCGCTTTCGCCTTCTTTTAATGTCAATTCCGATTTATTTAATACAAACGGAGCATCCAATTCCGAGCGAATAATATATTTTACCAAATCGTTGCTAAATTGCGTCTGTTCGGTATCAGTCAGTGCTTCAATATAAATTTCATTTCCAAATGCCAATAAATCTACTTCACGATATTCCTTTGGTATACTTACCGTAAAGTTCTTTCCTGTTCCTGCTTCCACACTTCCTAGTGAAATCTCTTCTATTACAGTAATTTCTTCCTCGAAATTTATCGTATATACTTGTACTCTTACTCCTTCTGCTGTCTGGTATCCAATATTTTTTACTGTTCCAACTAGTTCTGCATTTTCCCATGTTCCGCTTAATACAACTTCTTCTACCGAAATATCTGCATTTCCGATTGTAAGTTCTATTTCATTGTCCTGCAAAGCAGTTTCATCTTCTGCCGTAACAGTTAAAGTTATTTTATGACAGTGAAGAGAATCCGGCAGCGGATACGATACGGAAAATCTTCCAGTTTCTCCGGCTTGCAGTTCTACGGAAAGATTCGACTCTGCAGCAACAGAACCTGTTTCATCGGTAATCATGGCGTGAATAGCAGTTACTTTTTCTATACTATTATTTTTTACTTCAAATATTATCGGTAAATCCCTGCCCGGCACTACCTGCTCCTCTTCATACCATGCATGTTCTAATTTTAAATCATGCCCTTCCATAAAATTTACTACTTGAATATCTGCTGTACCATAAATTTTTTCTGCGTCTTCTGTTACTTCTACCAAATTAAATACAGCAATTAAATTTTTCTCTCTGTCTTCTGTCATCTGATAGCTTCGGATATATTTTGCATCATCAGACAGACGAATTAATTCACTCCAATTTCCTCTTTCCTTCTCATAGCGATAAGCAACCAATTCACTGGTAAACCCAGTATAGCTTACTGCAGAAATAACTGGATTGTTATCTAAAATCGTTACCGTATAAGTCGTTCCAAATGCCGGAAGCCCTGTTTCTCTGCTCTGTTTTGAAGAGATATCATAAACCATTAACACTTCGCCCGACTCATAATACAAAAGATTATTTTCTACTTGTGCATTTTTCCCCTGTAAAGTAATGGTTTCAGAATCTGTAACAATATAAATCTGATCCTCACATTCATACAACACACCCGGCTCATCATTCCAATTTACTGCTGCACAATTATCAATCTGTGAAAGCCCCTCTGCAATGGTAGAAACTGTCCATTTTCCATTTTTTCGAACTGCTTTTTTTATAACATTTGTTCCTTCCAATAAAAACGGATCATTTGCTGAATTTTCTATCCATGCAGCTCCAATTTGATTTTTGCAGACAGCTAAAGAATGAAACATCTCATAACTAGAAGAATTTTCTGTAATCTTTACAGCTTTACTAAATGTACCGTTCTGATAAGTCATAAAATATAAATCCATAGATTTTAAAATTTCTTCCAAGCCAGCCGAATCCGGCATAGCAGAATCCGTTTTCTGCCACAGAATAGATACTGTTTTTCCGTCAGAAACTATGTAAGGATAATCATTCAGTCCTCCGGTATCAGATGTAACCTTTGGCTCACTCCATGTTGAACCATTATAGATGGAATAGCATAAAGACGTTTTATTGACATCCGACTTTGTTCCCATATCTCCTACCCATAACAACAGTTTTGTTCCATCATCTAAACAAGCAATTCGTGCTTCATGATATGGATATTGGTTTGGAATATTCAAAAGTACATTTGGCTGTGCCGCTCTGCTTTCATTCGCAATACTTGCTGTATATAGATAATCTCTGCTGATTGGCTGCATTTTCACAATATCTAAAATAACTCCGTCCCCATCTTCCATTGCAAATGCTTCGATTCCTTTTGTTGTCTTTGGATATAAAATAATATCATCAAATTCGTTTGTATAAGAAGGTCCGTCAAATCCTAATACTTTACTTTCAAAATATACTTTTCCTGTCAATTTTGCTGAAAACGCCTTTGCAAACGTTTCACATGGCAATTTAAATCCAAACTTAAGACCTCCTTTTAAACCTCCCTCCACATAAGTTTTTATCTTCTTTTCTCCAACGCCAACTCCAATATTTGCACTTAAACCTAAACTAAGATCTGCTGCTGGATTATAACAATAAGCACTTTCCCTTACTAAAGAAATTTTTGCACCGGCCTCTACCTCTGCACCAAATGTTAAATAAGCAATCGGAAATGGCGGAATTTTATACTCAAAAGATGTTCCCAATCCAATTTCTGCAATAACTCCTCCTTGGGATAATACAATTTCACCGGATGCATAACTAAATTCCATATATCCCACTACTGATGCATTTCCGTCAATTCCCATTTTAAGCCCATTAACCTTGCGAAGTTTTCCTCTTAACTTGCTAAAATTATTCCATAACTTTGTACTGTCTACTTTTTTACCTGTCATACCAGTATAAAGATCTTTTACCTGCTTGTAAGATTCACTCCAATAATTGGTTTTATTACCATCTTCTGAGAGAGAAGCTGAACCGGAAAAATCTTTAAATCCAATTAAAACCTGTATGGTTTTTGTTTCTGTATCTACCTTTGCTTGTACAGCCTCTCCCAATTTCATTTCCAATGCCACATCAACCGAAAATAATGGAAAAGAATAATTACCTATTTCAATCTCCGGTCCATCTATTTTTTCACCCTTAATACTGACATTCTTTATTAAATCCCCCAAAGAAAACTTTGCTAAAACCTGTTCGGCTGTAGCATCCTTTGCAATTATTACTGTATTAAATGGAATATTATTTTCATTTGCATAAGTTTCTGCATAAGAACCTTCATACCCATAAATTGTTATTTTAGACCAAATACTAAAAACATCTTTTCCTATTTCTGTTACACTCGCCGGAATCACAACCCTTTCTATATTAACTTTTTCAAGATAATCCAAACCTGTACTTGCAATCCTTTGAGGTATCTTTTCCATTCCCTCTTCAAATATAACCTCTTTTAATGTTTCACATCCAGATAATACTCCACTCCCATAACTACCAGATTCCGCTACTTCCACTCCTTTTGGGATTACAATACTTGTAATTTTTGTTCCACTTATCATCAACTCACCAAGATGTTTTACATTTGCTGGTAACTGTAAACTACGTAAACTTTCACAACCGCTAAATACCCCTCGCTCCATTGTACTTATATTAGATGATAACTTTACATACTCTAAACTTGTACAATCTTTAAATGCATATGCTCCTAAAACTACTTCACTATTTTCTTCCATTACAACACTTTCTAACTTATCACAATATTCAAATACACTTGCACCTATTTTTTGTACTGATTTTGGCAAAAAAATATTTACTAAATTATCACAATCTTCAAATGCTCTACCTCCTATTTCTTTCAGTGATTCTGGGAACTCTATATTTTTTAACCCACTATTCATAAATGCCCACATATCTATTTTTTCTATTGTTTGAGGTAATTCTATATTTGTAAGTCTACTACAATCACTAAATGCACTTTTACCAATTTCTTTTATTCCTTCAGGAATTACCACTTTCTCTATATAATTTCCATTTGCAATACTTGATGGTATAACTTCCATTCCCTCCTCAAATATAACTTCTTTTAATGTTTCACATCCAGACAACGCTCCCGATCCTGTTTCCACTCCTTTTGGAATTACAATACTTGCAATTTTTGTTCCACTTATCATCAACTCACCAAGATGTTTTACATTTGTTGGTAACTGTAAACTACATAAACTTTCACAATCCATAAATATCCCACGCTCTATTATACTTATATTAGATGATAACCTTACATCTTTTAAATTTGGACATCTACTAAATGCATATGCTTCTAAAACTACCTCACTATTTTCTTCTATCACAACACTTTCTAACTTATCACAATATGAAAATACACTTGCACCTATTTTTTGTACTGATTTTGGTAAAAAAATATTTACTAAACTATCACAATCTTCAAATGCTCTACCTCCTATTTCTTTCAGTGATTCTGGAAACTCTATATTTTTTAATCCACTATGCATAAATGCCCACATATCTATTTTTTCTATTGTTTGAGGTAATTCTATACTTATAAGTCTACTACAACTACTAAATGCACTTTCACCAATTTCTATAACAGGACATCCATCAATTTCTTCCGGTATTACTACATTTGCTTCTGTCCCATTATATCCTGTTATTGTCACTGTATTTCCATTTAAAGTATACAAAAATCCGTTCGATTCTAAACTTTCTGTTAACATAATTGCAGAGCCACTAGGAACTTTTCCTTCCTCTAAACAAGTTTCTTCTAATTCTTCCTGCTTTTCCTGATTTTCAACAGACAAACTTTCCTGTATTTCCTCTATGGGTTCTTCCAAGTCTTCATCTTTTTGCTCTTCTTCCTGTTGTTTCTCTTCCTGTTCCACAGAAATCTTATCTGAAATTTCTGTTTCTTCCTGTACAATTCCAGTTTCTTTTCCTATCTGTTCCACAACACCTGCTGCAAACACAAATATCGAATGTTGTGATAAAAACAAAATACCTGCCATAACAGACGCAACTATTCGATTTTTCCATATCCTCTTTTTCATTCTACACCTCCATTTTCTCACCCTGTGTAAAATCAAACTCCTTTTTCCCTCTGTTTTTCCTTACATCAAAAAAATACTCATATGAAACATTTAATACTTCACAAACTTTTAAATATTCCTCAATACTCATCTTCTGCCCCCCCGTATTAACTGTTCTGACATACCTGCTTTTTCCATAAGATAAGTTCGGCTAATTTTATTCTCATCTATGTACCTCACAATCTCATCTACTATCATATCCATTACCTCCTAATAAAGTTTTTCTTAACTATCTTAAAGAATAATATAGTTTTTCTTAATTGTCAATTACTTTTCTCTATCCTAATTAAGAATTTCTGCATTTTTTATTTACAAACAAAATAATCCATGCTATTCTAAAGTGGAATTGATTGCAAAATCATAAATCCAAAACGCAAAACTACAAAAAATAACAACAAACATTTATATCCTATAGATTTTTTTACTGAAAAATAAAATTCTTTTCCTTACACAAAAAATCAAGTAGAAATTGACCTTCTCCACTACTCACTACACGGGACACATACAACGAAGCTATTAATTTCCCCACATACTCCTGTGCATAAAAAAACTTCAAACACTGCAAATTTACTTTAAATATATAAAAACTTCCAAACATATTTAAATTAGAAAATGGAGGCAATGCATATGGGAATTATACGTGACAACGTAAAAAAGAACTTAGGATACTATCTTTCCTTAAAAGGAATTACACAAAAAGAATTGGCAAAAAAACTAAACGTTTCCCAGTCAGCCGTCACCAACTGGATTAAAGGAAAAAATTCTCCTGATATTGAATTAGTTGCAGAAATATGTGATATTTTAGATATTTCCGTAACTGAATTATTCGGAGCAAGTACAAACGAACCAGAAACCGAACTTGCCAATGACCAATATACAGAAACCGAACGGCAGATCATTTTACAATACCGCCAAAAACCAGAACTACATCAAGCAATTCATATTTTACTAGATATTAAACAATAAAAACTATCTGCATACAACAAAAAGATTAGCATAAACACAGCTAATCTTTTACTATTTCTATTGATTCACATTTCCCTACCACCTTCCCAAATTTACTATAAAATTAACAGCAGGTTCTTAGAATCGTTTCGATATCATTCTCTTTTTATTTTTTCCAAAAGCCAAAAACAGCCAGATGCGAAAATCCTAGGCAGACTGCAGTGACTTTGGAAAAAAGTTAGAAGTTCTTGACTTCTGCTT
>CAJUGZ010000037.1 GCA_910585855.1 uncultured Lachnospiraceae bacterium
CCTGCTTCCATGCAGGGTGTGAAAAAAAAGGGGCGTGTTTAGCCCGGAGAATAGAAAAGCGGTTATCTTATGGCTGATAATACTTTCCTTACACCTGTTTCATTTCGGCTGAAAGGAGGGCGAATTGCGCCCGGTCTGTCTGGTTGGAGAAAGGAAAAGGCAGAAGTCTTAGAACTTCTTGCTTTTTGGAAACCGGAACAGCAGGCTGCCCACCGTTTTCGAATCTGGCGTCCGGCAAAAGAACCCCCTTTACAGCACTTCATTTCCAAAAGTTCAATTAAAGAAACAAAAAATCAGAATTGCATTTCTTATCTTCTTCCCTTATAATAGACAGGAACACTGAAATACTCCCTCAATTCAGCGTCCTTCATAAAGCACCTTAAATATTATAAAGAAAGGAACATATATCTTCTATGCCTTTATGGAAGATGGGTATATTATATGAACAAAAAAGATATTTTAGAACTAAAAAAACGCTTTACCAAAAATGGATGTTCTTTTACCAGACTCTGCGGATGCTATGTAGACTCTGAAAAAACAATCGTTCTTCGCTTATCGGAAACATTTCTCAATCTGGCAGAGGAAGAATTTCATAAATATCTTGATATTGCCAAGAAAACGCTTTCCGGCTCACTAGGAAATCATCTGCTGGAATTTCAATTTCCTCTGGAAGAGGAATTTTCCGACGGCAGACAGCAATTTCTTCTGGGTTTAAAAGAAAGCCAGTTAAAAAATGAGGATCTATTAGAACGATTTTATGAACAAATTATTGAACATTATGATTTTGTTGGAAATTATCTGATTTTAGTATTTTATGATGTCTATGATGTAATGAAAAAAACTTCAGATTTGCAGAAATTAGACGAATCAGAAGAAGTCTTTTCCTATTTTCTCTGTGCCATTTGCCCTGTTACACTCTCAAAGCCTGCTCTTGGCTACTATGCAGAAGAAAATCGAATCGGCGCACGTATCCGGGACTGGATCGTTGGTGTACCGGAAACTGGTTTTTTATTTCCTGCTTTTACGGACAGAAGCAGTGATATTCACTCTGTCCTATACTATAATAAAAATCCGAAAGAAACACATCATGAATTTATCAAAGGTTTTTTTGGCTGTCAGCCTATTGCAACAGCCACTGAACAAAAAGAAACGTTTCAAACTATCTTTCAGGAAACACTAGGAACAGAAAAAGCCACCGATAATCTGTATTTTTTAGAGTTTCAGCAAAATTTAAATCAGTTGCTAGAAGAACAATTTCCAGAAGAAGAAAATGAAAATACCAAATCTCTTGTTCTCACCCCATCTTCTGTACAAAATATACTAGAAGAAATCGGTGTCCCGGAGGAATTTTCTAAACAAATCGAACACTCCTATACAGAAGAATTTTCACAGGCACTTCCAAAGGCAGAACATTTGCTTGACAGCAAAGCACTGGCTATTCAAGAACAAAAACAAAAGGAAATCAACTTAATACAGCAAGTAGAAGCATTGACACATCAAGTAGAAGAACAAAAATTTCAGATTGAAACGGCAAAAGCAGAAGCTGCCGCTGCCCTCGATTTCGAACAAGATGGCACAGAAACAATTATTTTAAAAACTACACCAGAAAAAGCACAGCAGGTAACAGTTCAAATCATTAACGGACAAAAATATCTGGTTATTCCGATTTCTGAAGATGAAACTACAAATATTAATGGAATTCAAAAAGAATTTTAATCAAGGGTGATTTTTCTTAGAAAGGACGCCAAAATCTGAAGGAAGGTCTGCACCGGGCTCGGAATAAACCTTCCTTTCGAGTTTTGCGTTCCCACGCCTGCACCTCCATAATCAAATCTATTGATAATCATACTGTATTCGAATCTCATTTCCTCTGCTTTCTGCCACTGCTAAAGATCCGCATACAATAGGCATCATAGGCGGCAAATGTCCTAAATCTATATCCATCCAAACAGGTACTCCATACTTTTGCACTACACCAAGTACAGCTTGGTAGCAGTCTAATCCCATCTGCTCCATTCCAAACTGCAAAGGACGACCAATTAAAAAACCTTTCGTATACTGAAACCATCCTGCATGTTCCATCTGCCACATCGCTCTGCGAATGGACATAATATTTAAATCACAGGATTCTAAAAACCAGATAATCCCGTCTTCTTTATAATTTTCTATAAATTCCGTTGTTTTATCATATTTTGTTCCCAGCAGATTAATCAGACAATCCATACAGCCTCCCAGCAGACGTCCTTTTAAAACGGCATCCTGATCCGGAAAACGGCGTATTACTCTGGTTTCTGTGATATGATAGGGTGCTAATGGGTTTTCTTCTGATTTTAAAGATGTTTTTTCCCATCCGTTATATCCGAAAACTTCCTTTTTCTCTCCGGTTAGAATCGCAAATGCATCTTCCAAAGACGGATGCCAAGGTTTCATTCCAAAAGCTGCTGCGCATGGACCATAAATCGAAGCGGTATCACAAAATGTTGTCAATAAATAGGTTATATTTGTATTATCTGAATATCCCATAAACCACTTGGGTTCGGCTTTTTTTAAGGCTGCAAAATCAATATAGTCCAAATCCTCACACATCAATTCCCCGCCTCCGCAGGAAATCAGCAGATCATTTTCTGCACTGCAGTATTCTTTTGTAAACTCTTCTCCGCACAGTTTTGGTGTATTGCTGATTCCGATTCCCTCCCCTTTATAGCAGTTTGGTCCAAGTACAATCTGATATCCCATCTGCTGGAATTTTTTCTGTGCATGATCAAATGCGGTTCGATAAGGTTCGATATTGCAGCCAAATGAAGGGGCTACAAAACCGATTCTGCCATTTTTCTCTAAAAATTTCGGATATTTCATTTTTTCCTCCACTATTACTTTGCTTTTTGTGTCAGCCGATAGCTTTCCTCTATCATTCTTCCAATCTCCTGATCTGGTACTGTTCCGTCTAATACAATCGAATTCCAATGTGTTTTATTTAGATGATAAGCCGGTTTTACTGCATCATAAGCACTTCTCCAAAACTCCCTCCATTCCGGATCGCACTTTACATTAATCCAGATCAAATTGTCTTTTTCAAATATCCATGCAAACACCCGCTTACTTTTCTTATGCCGAATCACACACCAATTCGGATCATGAAATGGATAGTCTTCATAAACATCCTGATAAGTCAGGCAGTAAGCAATTACTTCCTGTTTCTCTTTCATTTTGATAAAATCCTCTTACTTACACTTATCTTTGTTGTTATCGTACACTTATTTTATACTTATATTTTTATTCCAGTTTCCTTCTGTACCGACTATTTTTCTATACTCTAATGCCCCTCCTATGGTTCGATTTGCTGTAAGAAACTGTAAAATTTCTGTTGTTGTTTCTTTAAAATCCGCCGCTGCTGCAGTATTTTTTCCCTTTTTTGTCTTTCCCTTTCTTTTTTTCTCTTCTTCTAATTCAGCCGAATCCACGATTTCTTCTTCCTGATAAAAATTCGTTTTATCCAACGGTTTTTTATCCATCTCCAAAAGTTCTTCTTCTTTTTTTCTATCCGGCTGCCTGCCTTTTACAACTTTCCTTTTTTCCTTTTCCTCTTCCCGTCTTTCTTCCTCTGTCGGAAGATTGCGAAACTCCTGCGACTTTACAAATTCTGTATGAACCTGATTTACTCCTATTGTCTTTTTTAAAAGTTTCTCCATCAATTTTAATTTCTTCTCTTTTGGAATATTTGGATTTTGGGAAATACTCTTTGCTCCTGCCATAAAATTCCCCATTTTAGAAAGTTTTACACGTTCTGCTTCCTCTTTTGTCTTACAGTTTCTAAGTTGATTTTTATAAGCTTCCCGCTCCCTTTTTACTTCTTCATATTCCTGATAAGCTTCTGGATTTTTTTCTTTTAGATATGCCATCTCTTCTGGTGTTAGTTCCGATCCAGACTTTAATTTTGCATCAATTGAAGCCATCTGATTTCCTTCCCGTATCTGCTCCATTTCCTCTTGATACTGCATTAACTGGCGCATCTGCGGAGTCATTTCTTCTTTTTTTTGTTCTTTTTTTACTTCTTTCTTTCTCTTCCAATCTTCTTCTAACTGTGCCAACTTTACTGCATTTTGCACGCTTCCTGTTATTAACATACCTTTCCCTCCTATCTGTTTTCCTGTATCTGTTCTCTAACTGCTCTTGCTTTATCAGGATAATTTGTAATAATTGCCGCTGCGTCTTCCCTAATCAAATCTTTCATTGCGTCCTCTGTATTTACCGTCCAGATATGAAGAGGAATCCCGGATTCTCGATACTCTTTCCATACTTCCTCCATATAGCGATGATAAAAAACAGGATGAAGTGCATCTGCTTCCACCTTCTGACTATACTCCGCTGCCTGATACAAAATATCGCTGTATAAAATTCCTGTCTTTGCCTCTGGCTCTATCTCCTTTATTTTCTTTACACTGGCATGATTAAAAGAGGAAAAAATCACTCGCTCTAACATCCCCATCTCTTTAGTAAGTTCTAAAACCTTTTCCTCTATCTTTGGATACCAGATAACACTCGTTTTTAATTCCACATTGATCGTAAGATGACTTCCCTTTAAAAGTTGATAGACTTCCTCTAACGATGGAATAAACACTTCCTTGTATTCAGGAATGGTACGATTTACCGGAATTTTGCATAAATCTTTCCACTCAAAATCTTTTACATATCCATGCTGCATACTAACACGATCTACCGTTTCATCATGAATTACAACCAAACGCTGATCCTTAGTAAGCTGTACATCCAGTTCTACTCCATCTGCCCTCTGTTCTACCGCAAGTGCAAATGCTTCCATTGTATTTTCCGGTGCATAACCACTTGCTCCTCTATGTGCCCAAATTTTTGTCATAACACCATCCTCTCTAAAAACACTGTTTTACTGCATAAGCAACTCCATCCTCTTCATTAGATTTTGTAATAAAATCTGCTGCTTCTAATACCTCTTTTTCTGCATTTTCCATCGCTACGCCAATTCCCGCTGCCTTTAGCATGGCATAGTCATTTCCGCTGTCCCCGATTGCCATAATCTGCTCCCTTGGAATCCCAAAAAGTTCTCCCAATTTCAAAAGCGCATTTCCCTTTGTTGCTGTACGATTTGTCAATTCCAAATTTTCAAATCCTCCACAGACACAAGTGATTTCTTTTTCTCTTTCCGCCAACAAAAGTACGTTCTCTCGATCCACTCTGCCCCCGTGTCCGTTCGGTTTAAAATTTAAAGTAAACTTATGAACATCCAAATGATTTTCCTCTATAAAACGATAGAGAGAAGGAACTCCTTTTCTGGATTTCCATATAAATTCTTTTAATACCTCCGGCACTTGCAGTTCCTTAATATACGCCATATCCGCTTCTGTACGATAGGCATATCCGCCAATAAAGGCATCTACCAAAATATCATACTGCATCAATTCCTTTAAAATCCGAAGAGCAAACTCACAAGGCATAACATCCTCATAAAAATATCTGCCCTCCTGTCTGTCATAAACAGCCGCACCGTTCGTAGTCAAAAAATAACGAACACCTTTTAACTCCAATACTTCTTTTGGTATTCCATAATAATGTCTGCCTGTTGAAGGCACAATCAAAATTCCGTTCTGTCCCGCCTGTGCCAAAACTTCTTTTGTATACTCTGTTACTCTTTTTTCCTGATTCAGCATCGTTCCGTCCAGATCAATCGCAATAAGACGAATCCCTGCCCGTTTTATTTCTTTTTCCTCTATTTTCAAATTACTTTTCTCTCTTTCTTATATTATATTCTCCATTCCTCTGCTTATCTATAAACTAGAGCAGGGTATATTCCATCATTTCATATGCCAATCGGCTGCCCTCCGCAATCTCTTGCGGCAGCAAAGCACGAGCCACACATTTTAATTCTAATTCCGGTTCTTCTATCAGCTTTAAATACGCATAATCCCCATCCAGTCGTTCTACTATATACTCTTTTTTCTCAAACAATCTAACCGCCTCCTTCCAAAATATCCCCCTACCTTTATAATATTTCTCCTTATATCCCTACTTTTTTACATATGGAGATCAAATTCTGGCATAAAAAACTGATACTCTTCCTTTCTTACCTCATCCTCTAAATCAGCCCCAAAACCGCTGCCCTTTTTCTTTTTCGCTTCCTCCGTCTTTTGAGGAAGTTTTTGATAGCTGCTGCTCTTTTTAAATTCTTTTATCACATCCTGATAAGCACTTAAAACTTCTTCCCGATAAGGATCTTTCTCGCTTACCAGTCCAACCGCAAGCATAAAAATATCCTGTACTTCCTCCTTTGAAGAAGCATGTTCCAACTTTTCTTCCAAACTTTCCCGCATCACCTGTATCCGCTTAACAGCAGGATATTTTTCTGGATAATACCGCAGTATAAAACTCATCTCCTCTGCTGTCAGCTTTTTCCCGTTTTTCAGCTTCTGCTCAATCTTTCTTAACCTTTTTTTCTTTTCTTCCTCACTCATCCCCTCCTTTTTTTCCGAACAAACCATCCGAGTCACAAAACTTTTCGGCTGCTGCACAACTTTTTCCTTCGCTTCCCACATAAACATCCCTTCTCTCTCCTTATTCTATCTTCTATCTATAATTTTTATTTCGGCTATTTCCTAAAAATCATATACCTTTACCACTAAAAAAACAAAAGCACAGATCCCCTTTTTCTGTGAACCTATGCTGCTCCTTTCTATCTTTCAAAAGGAAAAACCGACCCATACCGTTGCAGTCCCATCCAAACTCCCATCCCAAGCACACCACAAGAAAGAATTTCTCCAATCCCTACTGTAAACACCAGATACCACCAAGCCTGTGTCACTCCATAGCCATAAATCAATACCAAAGGTACAATCACCATATTTGCAATAATCGGCGGAACAGGCAGCAGCCAATGAAAATGACGAATTTTACGTGTCAACACAGCCCCAAGCAAAGTAGCAAAACTCCCTCCTATAATATCTAATAAACAACATCCAGTAAAAATATTACTAAGTAAACATCCAACATATAATCCGGGAACTGCCGCTCCGGTAAAATAAGGCAAAACAGTTAATGCCTCCGAAAGCCGAATCTGAATCGCTCCGTTTGCAAGCCCAAACTGATTTGACAAAACCGTCAGTACAATATAAATCGCTGCAATCATTGCTGCCTGTGTAATAAAAAAAATCTTTTTCTCCTTCATCTGCTCCTCCTGTTTCTCTTTTGTCATCAAAAACTATTATTTATAGCGAATCCCATTATATCCCAATCCTCAAAATTAATCCAGTTCTTTCTAAAATCTACTTCAATAAGTCTTTTGCAAACACCAAATTCGAAACCAACAGCCAGTCTACTGTTTCTCTATACTTTTTCCCTCAATCCATTCGACTGCCTGTAAAGCTGTAATCCCATCAGCACAATCCAAACATATGCCAATGTCTTCGGAATCATAAGCATACCAACAATTGGAACAATCCCACTAAACAAAACAACCGGCAGATAAAATCCAAACGACAAACCCACTGCCAGAGGCATAAATCGGAATACACAATCATTACTTCTTTTTACTTCCTGTTCAAAAATAATAATAATGATAACCCCCATAATCGCAAAAGGTATATTGCGAAGAACTCCAAATAACAGCGGCTGCCGATATACAAGCCACTGATTTTGCGGAAGCAGGCAAAAAACAATACGTAATACAGAAAGTATCCACATTACTGTTGTAAGACTTCTGCGTCCTTCCACTTGATAGTGTTCACGCCAAATATAATATAAAATTAAATAAAACAAAGTCATAGTAATAGAAGTAATAAATTTTCCAATTCCAAGTGCCGCTGCATTTGCTTCCAATCCAGTTGTCCAAAGCGCATAGGAACGGGGAATCAGATGAAAAGAATCTCCTGCCCCAAGTAGCGCAGCCATCAACCCAACTTTCTTTACCAAAGAATCATTTCCTTTTATCACCATAGTAAAACCCGCAATCATTGCAAATGCCAAATACAATATATCAAAAACAGTTTCTGCAATCGCCTGTGCCATAAATATTCCTCCTCTTCATTCAATAAATTATACGTTTTACAATTATAATAAAAAAAGTAATATCAGATACTTGTGTTTTTAACAACACTGTCAGATTCACCATAATAAAACGCACAAACTGCTCTTTCGTAAACGTTTCATTCCAAATATCCCTTCGAACATCTGCATCCTGTTCCATACGCTGAATTAACGCTGCCTCCAGCTCCGACTGCATAGACACCATATATTCCTGTCCTATCAGCCCCACATTTCCAAGACTGTTCATAAGTTTTCCGGCAGACTGTTCTATCCGTACCTTAAGAAAATAAAATATCTCCTGTAACTGCTCCCAAAAAGAACCAGCCACTATTTCCGTCCTCATTTCAAGCAAAGCCTGTTTCCAATACTCTTCTGTCAATGCAAGAAGAATCTCCTCTTTATTTGAAAAATAATTATATATTGTCCCGGTCGCAATACCAGCCCTTTTCGCAATCAAACGAATATTAACAGCATCTATCCCTTCTGTATCCGCAATATCCTGCGCCAAATTCAACAGCGTTGCACGCAGTGTATCATCTTTCCTTCGCATCCAAAACCTCCCTCCTAATCAGTATAAATGAACATGTTCACTTATATAATATACCCCACTCCCCCATTTGTCAACCCTATTTGAACCTGTTCATTATAAAATCTAGCTATGTATCTCTGATCAGCAAAACAAAAACACCCTTTGCAAATACATACAAAGGGCATTTTCCTAATCACTTCAATTATTCTCCCATTCCAGTAGTATTTCCTGCACCATTTCCTGTTCCAGTACCACCAGCATTATCTACTCCATTTTGACTGCCATCCAATCCAATATCGGTAGCCAAATCATCCACTCCCTGCATAATATCATCCCCAAGATTGGTTAAAGGTCCATCTCCATTCCCATTATTCATCTCATTTGTCCCATCGGTAACACTATTATTATTATTTCCATTCGTTCCGGTGGTCGTTTCATTATTTCCATTATTGTTCCCATTCCCGTTATTTCCGGCATTACTTCCATTTCCTCCATTAGTTGTGCCGTTATTATTCCCGGTATTTCCATTTGTTCCAGATGAAGTTTCATTTCCATTTTGATTTCCATTTTGACTGCCCTGTGTAGTGTCTGTAGTAGCATTTGGTGTGGTTTCACCTGTCTTCTTATTATTTCCGCAAGAAGTCATCACAAACATCGTTCCTAAAACCATGACAAACAACAAGATCCGTTTTCCTTTTTTCATAATCCGTCACGTCCTCCTTCTTCTGCTGCCCAAAGCAGCGTAATACGATTCTTTCGAAAAAACAATAGCAAAGAGCCTGTTATACTCTTTGCCATTATTATGTGTCCGTTTTTTTATTTTATTCAAATGACTGCAGTACTGCAAAAATCTGGCTTTGATACCCTTCTAAATCCCGCTGATTAATCAAATAAATCGCATCTCCATTGACAGAACAAAGATAATAACTGCTGTTATATGGATAAAATAAAATTTCTACCTTTTCTGGTTCTTTATTCCTCTCAAATAAAATCGAAAAATCCAACGCTTCCCCCAGTTCCTCCGGCTGATCGACAATCCTCTCCGCTCCTAAAGAAATAATTCCAGAATACAGCGAGCTGGCAGTTGCCTGCTGTTCTTCTGTCAATTCTTTTCCCTGATAAGAATAAATATAATCCGTTTTTGTCTTCCCATTTTCGTCTGTCTTTTCTTCTGTACGAACGGCAAGTTCATAAGAAACACCTTCACTTTGGAAAATAATGCGATCCACCGTTCGTACATTTACAATCGCCGGATAGCGATAAACATAGTCATATTTGGTATTTCCTAAAATATTTTCTAAAGATTCTTTTGACATAGTATACACTTTATCACTCTGTGCTTCCATTACATAATAATTCTGTTCATCACTGGCATCACCAATAAAAAGTTCATAAACCTTTTCTTCTCCTGTTTCACTGTCTAAATATTCTATATACAGACTGCCTGCCGGATTTTCCAGTCCATACTGTGCCAGATCCGCCGCTGTCACTCCCGATGCCGCCGTCTTTCTATAAGCCAGTTCTGCCGTATTTTCAAACAATTTCTCCAATACAGAGGTACTGCACCCGACTTCATGAGCAAACCCAGTAGTCAAAAACCAAATCAGTACATCTGAAGCATCATAAAAAGAACCTTCTTCCTTTTTCTCCAAAGAGATAGTTTCTCCATTCCAAGTATGCCGGTAGACAGAAACGGTATCTGCTGCCATATAAGGAATATTTTTGGTAGAAATCATATCACTTAAACGATACTCAATATAAGTTACTGGTCTTTTGGAAATCAGATAAATACCCTCTTTTGTATTGGTATAAGCATAATACTGATCCACGGAAGAATTAAAATCTCCAATATAAAGAATCTGCTCTTCTCCTGTTTCACTCTCGGCACGCATCATATAAGTCGGTTGATCTAATCCATAATTTTCTAAATTTTGTGTCTTTGTATCCACTACACTTTCTGCATCCAATCCGGTAAATACATTTCGAATATTGACCAAATAGGACTGACTTAACGTTTCCTCCGGTTCATCCTCCGAAACCCAAGTATTGTTTTGATTTTGAAAATAATATGTTCCGCTTTTATTTTGATAGGATATCTTAAAAATCTCATCTCTATTCATAGAAAGCAAGGTTACTTTCTCTTCCGTTACATCTTCTGGTTTCTTTTGATTTACTGTTAAAATCACAAGATAAACAACCGCCAGCAGCACAAGCAAAAGACCGGCAATCAACAATCCTTTATTTTTTTTCTTTTTTTTCATTTTTATCTGCTCCTTTTATCTGCGCCGCCGCCGAATCCAAACCACAAAGCCAACCCCAAGGCAAAGTACAGGAAGTACCACTACAGTAATAATAGTCCAGCGATTGGTAGCATTTGCCGAAATCTGCAGATAATCCATCGAAAAAGATTTTGCATCAATCGCAATACTGCTGTCTAATCCGCAAAGCCAGCTAAGCCCGTTCATTACCAGCTTATAATTATTTCCAGACACCTGCATATTTGCACTGTCGCTGGTAAGAGTAGGACTGCTAAATACTGCCAGCCGGGTTTCTGTTTCCTGATAGGTTTCTGTCACTGCCACACCAACCGTAACCGGTCCGGCAATATCCCCCTCTGTCATACTGATACTCTGCAAAGAGGCATTTTCCATAGAACGCAGAAATCCTCCCTCTGTCGTCTGAAGCAAAGGCGTCACCTTTACACTTGTTCTGGTATTCTCTGCCTCCGAAATCCCGCCTGCATTTCCAAGCAGCAGATAGTCCTCTTCCATTCCGTCCGTAATCGCATGATACTTTATCTCTGGTATCAAATAGTTGGCATATGGCCGCAGAAAATGTGCTGTATCTGTTTCAATCGCATAACCTGTAACCAGTTTCACCCCATAATGTTCTAATACAGAATTTAAATTTGGTCGTTCTTTTCCGTCCGATGCATCTACCAAAAAAACTCGTCCACCCTGCTCTAAATAAGCAATCACCTGCTTTGCTTCATCGGAAGAAAGATCATTTGCTGCCATATTGATAAACAGACAAGCGGCATCCTCCGGCACTCCTCCGGCACTTAATAAATTCAGGTTCTGCAGTTCCATACTGTTTTTTGCAATCAAATCCGAAAGTGTAGAAGAAAGCTCGGTTACTCCATGCCCTTCTAACTGATAAACAATCGGCAGTTCATCTGTTGTTACATAATTTAATGCACTGGTAAGCTGCCCCTCTACATCAAATCCAGTTACATCATACCGATAAGTAGAAGTATTTAATGTCTGCTCATAGAGATCCTGATAAGGTATAATTTTAAACCGCTTTTCACTTACTACAATCAAACTCCCGGAAGTCACCGCTTCCTCTGAATACTCGCTGGTAAAAGTAGGATGCAGCACCGGATCTACCGTTTCCACCCGAATTTTTGAGGACAGTGCCTGATATTTTTGCAGCATCTCCATTACGTCCTCATCCTCTCCCCCTGTCTGGCAGACCACATAGATCATAATATCTTCCGAAAGACCCTTTACAAAATTTTCTGTCGTTTCCGTCAAAGAGTACATTTGGTTAAAACTTAAATCAATCTTTGTCAGCGTTGCCGGGAGTGCCTGTACAACCAAATTGAAAAGAATCGCAATCGCCAGTGCAACAGCAATAATTCCAAAACTATAAGAAGCACTTTTAAATTTACGGGTTTGAAATGATTTCTTTATCTTCTCCACAGTCTGTTCCTCCTAGTTCCATCTCTTTTTCTTAATTGACTGAACGGTTAAAAATAAAAAGAAGCCAATTACCGAAAAATAAAATACAATATTTGTAAAATCCAAAATCCCGCTCTGAATCATATTATAAGAAACTCCGGCTAAATTCAGCTTTTTTAACACAGCAGCAAATGCCCCTTCAAACCGAACCGGATTCATCAGATAAATCCCGCCTGTTACAGACTCAGCTATAACAAACAAAACAGCAGGCATTACCACATTTTTTGCTGCCATCCCATAAATGATGCAAACCACTAAAAACAAAATCGAAAATGCAACCAAGGAAGTCCATGCTGTATCTGAAAAAAAGGAAGCGATTCCTTCCATTTGATAAGAAGCCATCAATACCACAAAAGAAATAACAGCCGCAATAATCTGACTTTCTGTAATCGAAGAAATAAACATTCCAATCGCAATATAAGCACATCCAAGCAAAAAAAATCCAAATATCGCTAAATAAGACATCGCCATATTTACCGATCCATACTGATTTAAAATCTGAGGATAAAAACAAATCACCAGTACCGGAATTCCAAACACACTAATCAAAGCCAAAAACTTTCCCAGCACAATACTAATCAAAGAAACCGGAGAAGTATATAAAAGCTGATCCGTCTTATTTCTCTGCTCCTCTGCAATACTGCGCATCGTTAAAATCGGGACTAAAATCAAAAATAAAAAAGTTACATTATATAATGTATATCCAATCAAAGGATACGCATTTAAATTATAAGCCGCAAAATAAATCCCTACAACCACCAATACAAATGCAACAAATACATATCCCATCATAGAAGTAAAATATGATTTTAACTCCTTTTTATAAATTGCTATCATGACCGTTCTCCTTCTTTGCTTCTAAAGTATCCTCTTGTTCGTCCTTCTCTTCTTTCTGAATGGACACCGAATCCTCTGTTAATTCAAGGAAAATATCCTCCAAAGACATATTTGCCGATTTCATCATTAAAATCGGACACTTTGCCTCGCTCATCTGATAAAAAATCTTTTCTCGAATATCTACATCAGAAGGTGTTTTTATCTCTACCTGAACACACCCTTCCTCCGTTCCATAATGCACCATAAGATCCGTAATCTCCGAATTTTCAGAAAGAATTCCTTTTATCAAATCCATATCTCCCCGAATCGTCAATTCTATTTCATTTGATCCCAGCATCAATTTACTTAAATTCTCCGGTGTATCACTGGCAACCAACTTCCCATGTGAAATAATCAGAATATAATCACAAACAGCACTAATTTCCTGCATAATATGAGAACTCAAAATTACTGTATGCTTTTTACTAAGTTCCTTAATCAAATCCCGAATCTCTATAATCTGCTTAGGATCTAACCCAACAGTTGGCTCGTCCAAAATAATTACTTCTGGATAACCGATAATCGCCTGCGCCAATCCAACCCGCTGCCGATACCCCTTTGAAAGATTCCGAATCAATCGATTGCTATACTCGGTAATCTTTACTAATTTCATCACATCCGCAATCATCTGCACCTGATCTTTCTTCGGAATCTTTTTTAACTCCGCCACAAATTTCAGATACTCCAAAGGAGTCATATCCATATAAAGCGGCGGCATCTCCGGCAGATAGCCGATACACTTCTTTGCCTCTTCGGGTTCTTCGAATATATTAAACCCATTAATCGTTACCTCCCCGCTTGTTGCAGAAAGATACCCGGTCATAATATTCATGGTTGTAGACTTTCCCGCACCATTAGGACCTAAAAAACCGTAAATCTGCCCTTTTTCCACCTTAAAACTTAAATGATCCACAGCAATATGATCTCCATACTGCTTTACCAGATTTTTTACCTCTATCAAAACAATTTTCCTCCTCATTCCGACATACTTCTGTTACAATAACAAATAAATGTGTCTTTTTTTTGAAAAATACATAAAATTTTTTATATAGAAACTTCCAACAGGACGTCAAATTTCAACAGGACGCCAAATTCCGGCAGCTGCTTCCCGCTGCTGTTCCGCTCCGAAAAGCAAGAAGGTCTAAGACTTCTGCATAAAGTGCATCCAACCGAACGAACCGGTGCGCAATTCGCCCATCTGGCAGCCAAAACTTGATTGGTGTAAGGAAAAATTCCATCAGCCATAAAGTGTTTCCTTCTCTTGCAATGGGCTAAACACGCACCTTTTTTTGCACACACTGCACTTAGCAGCATGTGCAAAAAATCCTAGTTTGTTCAAGCAGAAGTCCAAGACCTTCTAGCTTTTCTCCGAAGTCACTGCAGCAGGAAGCAGCTGCCGGAATTTAGCTGTTTATCGGCAGAATATACGCTGTTTATTTTTACTTTTATCCAAATTTCTACACTTTACTGAAAAACTTTTTATATAAAAAGCAGCTATTCTGAATAAAATACACAAGCAGAAAACAAATCGAAGTCTACAGAGGGTTATTATTTTCCGTTAGTATTTCGCACTACAGCGAATATTTTATCATTTTTTCGATTTGGAATACATAGCCAAAAGTCGAATAGACCTCTATAAAAATCATCATTTCTCGTTGGTACTTCGCACTACAGCAAATATTTTACTATTTTTCGGTTTGAAGTACACAGCCGAAAGTCGAATGAGGCTCTATGAAGGGTCATCATTTCCCGTTGGCACTTAGACGCTGTGTTTTAGCGTTTTAGCGTCTTAGTCAATTATTTACGATAAAACAGGACTGCCCAAAAAGCAATCCCGCCTTAAAAGTCTTTACTTTATTCTATTTTAGATGAAATACATCTATCCGATTACATCTGCCATATCATAAGCACCTGCTGGTTTCCCTGCCAGAAATTTAGCAGCCTGTACAGCACCATTTCCAAAAATCGCTTTTGAATATGCTGTATGTTTTAATTCTATTACTTCATCTTTTCCGGCAAATATAATCTCATGTTCCCCAACAATCGTACCGCCACGAACAGCACTAATCCCGATTTCTTTTTGGTTTCGTTTTGCACGTTCGGCACTTCTGTCATATTTATAAAAATATTCGTTGTTCAGTGCCAAATTCAAAGAATCCGCCAATGCCAGTGCCGTTCCGCTAGGTGCATCTAATTTTTGATTGTGGTGTCGTTCTACAATCTCCATATCAAATCCAGCAGGTGCTAATATCTTTGCCGCTTCCTGAATCAGCTTTAATAAAATATTAATTCCTAAAGACATATTGGTAGACCGAAGAATTGCTACCTGCTTTGATGTCCTTTTTACTTCTTCTAACTGCTCTTCTGACAGACCTGTTGTACAAAGTACAATCGGAGTCTGCTTCTTTATCCCATACTGAAGTATCTCCTGCAAGGCGGAAGGATTTGAAAAATCAATTATCACATCTGCTTCCCGATCGCACTCTGTTATCTGTGCAAAAACGGGATAGCCATTTTTTGCCTCTGTATTTAAATCAACTCCGGCTACGATTTGTGCATCGGCATCATCCTTTACAATTTCGGAAATTACCTGTCCCATTTTTCCATTACAGCCGCATAAAATGATTTTTGTCATATTGCATCTGCTACTCAAAATATGGACAAAAATACCCATATCGAGAAATTGAAAGTTTTCACAAACATTTCTTACTGTTTCATTGTGTATGCTTTTGTATGAAATCACTCCAAATACTACTCACAAGTTCTTGTACACTCCACAGTCGTAAATTCCCGACTCAGCCATCGGTACATCCCTACAAATGCTTTATTATACTATTTTGTAAGTTCTCGCATCTCTCAGATTCAGACTGGCATTCAAATCCCTGTCCGCATGATATCCACATTGACAACGATAGACTCTGTCAGAAAGTTTTAAATCTTTTTTGATGCATCCACATGCATGACAAAGTCTACTGGATGGATACCACCGGTCAACGATTCTTCGTTCGATTCCCAGTTCTTTACATTTTGCTTCCAATTTCCTCCTAAATTCATAAAATTTCTGGGAAGCAACTGCTTTGGAAAGATGGTGATTCTTCATCATACCCGATACATTTAAATCTTCTATTGTAATATAAGATGGCTTGGTTTTTACTATCTCATTCACACATTTATTAATGTAGTCGGTACGAATCTGATTCATTCTTTGATGAAGTTTCTGTACCTTTAAGACCTGTTTTTGGATATTTTGCCGAGTAGCTTCTCCTTTCTTTCGATTCCTGCGTTTCTTAAAGTCTTCGTATTTCCTCGAAAAACCACGCTGTTCTCTTTTTAGTTTCTTTTCTAATTTTTTAATGGTCTTGGTTTGATTGATATTTTTCTTTACCATACCATTGCTTACCGTGACAAACACTTTGATGCCTACGTCAATCCCTAATCCGAAACCATGGAATTGTGGTTTTTCTCTATCTGGCATATCTACCAAGACCGACACATAATATCGACCTGCTTTACGGGAAACCGTACCGCTTTTGATCACATAGCCTTGTTTCGAAGTGGGTAGATAGCCTTTTTCTTTTAACCTGACCCATCCAAGTGTTGGTATTTTAATACGATGTCTTTCACATGGAATTACCGTTTTTGCATCAGTCTTAACAAAATACATTGTTCCATCCGACTGACTCTTTTTCTTGAATTTGGGAAATCCGCTTTGATGCTGAAAAAATCGTTTCCATGCTTTTTCTGCGTTCAGGATGCTTTGCTTGACCGATTTTGAACTGACCTCTTTTATCCATGCGTATTCTGGATTACTAAGGAGAAAGCAGTGATTCAACCATTTTGAAAAATCTATGCCAGATAGGAATTTCTTTTGCTTTTCATAAAGTTCTTTATTACAGGCAAGGTAAAAGTTATAGACAAACCTGCATGTGCCAATGGTTTGATGGATCTTCTGCACCTGTTCTGGTGTTGGTTTGATTTCCGTCTTGAAGCTCTTCCACAATTTCTGCATCCTCCTCTATTTTTCTCTTTCCTTCCTCTATACATGCCAGATCGTTTCCATTCCAAAATAGTTTTAAAAATACAGCCTCGTCTTTCAAATCAACCATTTGGTTTCGGATCAAAACCCTTACAAAAATAACAGCCTCTCTTCTATCCTTCTCTGTTCCAACACAATAGTGTTGGAACAGATACAACGAACCATTCCGCAAAATCTTTTGGTTTATCATGAGTAATATTTCATGTGTTCACAGATAAATCCTCTTCACTTTTATAAACACATTCTATCACATATAAACCGATTTATCTATGTTTTTATTAACTTAAATATTCTCCTTATTTTTACTTTCCTGCTTAGACAACAAGCTTATTTTGATTTTATTTTTTCTATTTGTTCTTTGTTTTATTCCAATTTTCTTATTCTAAATTTTTTATTCTAATTTTTTTGTTGTTATTTTAAAATACCGTAATCACGCATAGCTTTCTTTAATTTTTCCAAATGTTCTGGTTCTATCTCAGAAAGCGGACGGCGCAGCCCTCCTATTTCAAATCCCATTAAATTTAAAGCTGCCTTTACCGGAATCGGATTTACTTCACAGAACAATGCCTCACAAAGCGGAAGGGCTTCTAACTGCAGTTTTCGGCTTGTTACAACATCGCCTTCCAAATAGGAAGCAACGATATCGTGTGTCTTTTTCGGTGCTACATTAGCTAAAACAGAGATAACACCAACGCCTCCTAAAGAAAGCAGCGGTACGATTTGATCATCATTTCCCGAATAGATATCAATACATCCATCTGCTAACTGTGCCAGTTTTGCTACCTGTGAAATTGATCCGCTTGCCTCTTTGATTCCTACAATATTTTCTACTTGTTTTGCAAGTGCAACCGCTGTTTCAGGAAGGATATTGCAGCCTGTTCTGCTTGGCACATTATAGAGAATAATCGGCAGTTTTACTGAATCTGCAATCATTGTAAAATGAGTAATTAAGCCCTTTTGTGTTGCTTTATTATAATAAGGCGTAACCAATAAAAGCCCGTCTGCTCCGGCTTTCTCTGCCTCCTTAGAAAGATAAACAGCAGTTTCTGTACAATTCGAACCAGTTCCTGCTATAACAGGAACTCTTTTTGCCGTTTTCTTTACGGTATAGCGAATCGCATCTAAATGCTCCTCATGTGTCAATGTAGAAGCCTCCCCTGTCGTTCCGCAAATAATAATACTATCCACCTGATTTTCAATCTGAAATTCAATTAATTCTCCTAATTTATCATAATTTACCTGATTATCCTCTGTAAACGGGGTAATAATTGCTACACCTGCACCTTTAAAAATTGCCATTCTAATTCCTCCTTCATTTCATTCGGATTACTGCCTGAATCCTAACTATGATATATCATATTCATTTCTTCTCCATTTTGCCCTAATAAACCAAACGTTTCTGTCAGCAAAAAATCCTGCTTTACATACAAAAACCGTCCTGATCTATCGGACGGTCAAGTAATTCCATACAAAATTCTGAATCCTTTGTAGCGCCCCATCATTCCTGATGACAGTCATACAATTTTTCATTGTATGCCCAAAAGTGCTTCAGTAGGGACTCCACACTTTTTCGGCGTTTTTTCCTTTAAGCTGTTCTCGTCTATCCCTGCTATATCAAACAGCCTACTTATAAAAAACGCAACCTCTACGAAATCAACTAACTTGTTTGGATTATAGCACTATAAGAATAAGTTGTCAAATGCTTCCTTTCCAATCTTCAATGTTCCAATCAACCGCCTCCGGCATCCGGTAAAAACCAACCCTTTTTAGCAGCATCCCATCTCCAAAAGCCTAATTAAAGCTTCCAATCCCTCTAATTCTACTTCTCTTCCAAAGCATCAAAATCCAACGTAGCAAAATAATCCTCTGCCGTTTCTGCCCGCCGAATCTGTTTTACGCTTCCATCCTCACAAAGCAGCAATTCTGCCGAACGCAGCTTTCCATTATAATTATACCCCATAGAAAATCCATGCGCCCCAGTATCATGAATACAGATATAATCTCCTATCTCTATCTTTGGCAGTTTTCGATCTACAGCAAATTTATCGTTATTCTCACACAAACCACCTGTTATATCGTAAACCTGACTACACAATTCCTCTTCTTTACCAAGTACAGTTATTTCATGATAAGCACCATACATCGCCGGACGCATCAGATTTGCCGCACAGGCATCCAACCCAATGTACTCCTTATAGGTATGCTTTTCATGAATTGCCTGTGCAATTAAATGTCCGTAAGGTGCTAACATAAACCGCCCAAGCTCAGTAAAAATAGCAACATCTCCCATTCCTGCCGGAACTAATACCTCCTGATATGCCTTTTTTACCCCTTCTCCGATTGCAAAAATATCATTTGGCTCTTGCTCTGGACGATAAGCAACCCCTACTCCACCAGATAAATTAATAAAAGGAATCTTTACACCCGTTTCCTTCTGCAGCTCTGCCGCAACCTGAAACAAAAGCCTTGCCAATGTAGGATAATATTCATTTGTTACTGTATTACTTGCCAAAAAAGAATGAATCCCAATCTGTTTTACTCCTTTTTCTTTTAATTTCAAAAATGCCTGTGTAAGCTGCGGTCTGGTCATACCATATTTGGCATCCTGCGGACTGTCCATAATCGTATTATGAATCTGAAATTTTCCGCCGGGATTAAAACGACAGCACATGACCTCTTTAAAAGGTGCAATTTTCTCATAAAAATCAATATGAGTAATATCATCAAAATTAATAATAGCATCTAACTTTGCCGCCAGTTCAAAATCCTTTGCCGGAGTCACATTAGAAGAAAACATAATATTTTGCCCATGCAGCCCCACTTTTTCTGCCAGCAAAAGTTCTGTATAAGAAGAACAGTCTGCCCCGATTCCTTCTTCCTTTAAAATTTTCATCAAATAAGGATTCGGCGTTGCCTTTACCGCAAAATATTCATGAAATCCCGGATTCCAAGAAAACGCTTCCTTTAATCGTCTGGCATTTTCCCGAATTCCTTTTTCATCATATATATGAAACGGTGTCGGATATTTCTTTACCATTTCTTTCACCTGTTCTAAAGTAACAAATGGTTTTTTCTTCATTGTATTTTCCCTCTTTACAAAAAATTTACGACATGCCAAAGCCATGCCGCATTACATTTTCACTTTTATGCCGAATATAACATATGTAAATAAACGTGTCAAGTATTATCAAAATTTCCTCATGATAAACTTATAAACTAAAATTTTTATAATAGGATGCTGCCGGAAAGGGGCGACTGTCACCGGACGCCAGAGGCGGTTTGCTCCTGTCCTTTGCCTGCTCCGCTCCAAACG
>CAJUGZ010000038.1 GCA_910585855.1 uncultured Lachnospiraceae bacterium
GCCTTGATGTTGCACCAATGGTGCGAAGCTGTCCATAGCTTTGTATTTTGTCATTGATAGAAATACAAAAAATGCTTTGAATAACAATATAACCGCCGATCAGCACAAGAAGCGCAATGCCAAAAACAGTGGCAAAATCAATCGGCTTGGAATAATAAACAAAATAGCTGCTGTTTATTCCCGCAGGAGGCAGATTATATTGAACAGCGATTTCACGGCAGCGGGCGATCATAGTTTCTTTATCTATCTGCCGATCATTCTGAAAATGCACATAGGCACGATATCCGGTCGGATCAAAACCTACCCACTTTGTCAGTGCCTCCTTAGAAACAACAATAGCACAGGTATTTCCTTCCTTTTCACCCACGCCTGCCATAATGCCTGTTATTATATATTCGCCTTGAAAACTTTTAGTATCCAATAAGACCGTTTCACCGATTTGAGCATCGAAACCATAAACAGAAAGAAAATATTCACTGACAGCCACTTCATTTAACTGCATTGGAAGCCTTCCTTTTACCAGTTCCATTTGATTGCGGGCAATATACAGCATTTCACTGTCGCAATATACATACGATGCATGATATCCCTGCTTCGAGTACTCCTGACCCAGCAGATAGTATTCACCCACACGGGCAAATTCCGGAAGCTTTTTTAAAGCCGCTATACCAGATTCATCCATTCCGGTAAAAACCGCCTCATAAGTATCGGTTACTTGACTGCGCTGTATCTGTGCAAGTGAAACGGATAAAATTCCCGTAAAACAGATTAGAAATGCTGCCAAAGCAATGGCAATTATCACCATTAAATTCCGACGTTTCTCACTTTTTAGGCTTTTTTTTGCCAGCTTTTTTACAATGATATGGGTATCATTTTCAAAAGGCCAAGTCATAATCCGCCACCCCCTATTCCACAATCCTGCCATCCTCAATCCGCACAATACGATCGGCAAGCTGGGCAATTTCATTGTTGTGGGTAATCATTACTATGGTTTGGTGAAACTCCATACTGGTACGTTTCAAAAGCCCCAGCACATCGGCACTGGTCTTGCTGTCTAAGTTGCCAGTGGGTTCATCCGCTAAAACAATAGCCGGTTTGGTAATCAGGGCACGGGCAATAGCGACACGCTGCTGCTGTCCGCCGGAAAGATTATTAGGCATATTTTGCAGTTTATCCTCCAATGCCAGCATCTTTACAATCTCATCCATAAATTTCTGATCCACTGTATCACCGTCTAGTTCCACAGGCAGAACGATATTTTCATAGACATTTAAAATAGGAACAAGGTTATAATTTTGGAAAATAAAACCAATATTGCGGCGGCGAAAAATCGTCAGCTCCTCGTCATTCTTTTTTGCCAGTTCATCCCCTCGGACAATCACACTTCCAAAAGTAGGCGTATCCAATCCACCCATCATATTGAGCAGCGTGGATTTCCCGCTGCCGGAAGTTCCTACTACTGCTACAAATTCTCCCTGTTCAACAGAAAAATTGACACCATCTAAGGCACGTGTAATATTTGGCTCACTGCCATAATACTTTTTTAAATCGATCGTCTGCAATATATTCATTATGGAATGCTCCTTTCAAGACTGTTTTTTTGATGCAAAACCATCATAAAACCCAAATGTCACAAAAATGTCCGAATAAGAAGCTTTTTTGTAAATTTTTTGTAAAAATCTTTTGAAATAGGAGAACGCCAAACCACCTCTGGCGTCCGGTGAAAGCCAACCCTTTCCGGCAGCATCCTATCCTATCTCTGAAAGCCAAATGAAAGATAGAAACAGGGGACACTTACAAAGTTGCAAAATTGTAAAATCATTGATTAATATACTATTACTGAAATACGGAATGTCCTGTTTTCATCAATAAGTATAGAAAATCTTCTCCAATTCAGCAATCATTTCTTCAAGCGTCTGCACTGCCTTCTCTAAATCCACAAATAAATTTTGAAATAATTTATCTAAATTTTCTTCAAAAGCGGCAGGAAGAATTTCTGCCTGTTCTTTTGCGTATTGAACCATCCGTTTTTCTCCGGGATGCGTTAATTTATTCAATGCAAAAATAATATCAAAGTATGATTCTAAAAAAGCGGCTGTCCTATGATTTACACTTACTATATCCTTACGGGCAGCAGCCTTTTTAATCTGAACGTCATATGAGGGCAGATTTCCTGTCAGCAGTCGTAAATTCTTACGAATAATATTATCCCTCAATTTATCTGGATAGGGAATCTGGTACTTCTTTTGCAGACTTTCCAGTTTCCCGTTTTTATCATAAAGAATCTGGCTGTGTAAAAGATTATGCCACATACAGGTAGTATATCCATTATATGCAGCGTGTTCTTCAACAACAGAGCGAATTGTCTGTGAAAAATCCTCAATATTTCTATACAAAATATCAATATCTGTTCCATCTTTCATGGTACAGTCATCTTCTAACTCCCAAAAAGAATTGCCAATCTCCATATACTGACAGTATTTCTCCAAAATACACTTCCGCAAACTCTCATATGGTATACTAGTACAGTAAATGTATAAATCATAATCCGACTTTTCGTCATAGTCCCCACCAGCTCTTGATCCACCAAGTGCAATCGCCTCTACCTCTGGAAGTGCAGCAAACTCACTCCATAATAATTTAAAATACATCGTTTCCTCCCATTTGATAATATCCTGTTCTATCCACAGAATATATCTTACTTATCTATTCTTGTCAATTTTCTAACTGTTTTCATATTCTGTAAATTTTTCCACAATCTTTTGAATTGCTGATGCATTTTCCTTATTCTGACCTACAATTCCAACCAGTTCCTGTGAAGTCTGCTCTGTTTGTTCCACTCTTTTTAAAACTTCCCCGCTATCCACTGTTCTGTCTTCCGGCACACTTTGAACTTTATCAATACAATTTTTAATATCTAAAATAACTGTCGAAAAAACATTAGAAAATGTATCAATATCCGCAATAACAGACTGAATTTCCACAATAGACTGATAATTATCTTCCGCTGCATTAGAAAAAGAAGCAAATTGCGCTGTCACATCTTTTTGTAAAAATGCAATAATATCATCAAAACATTTTTCTACTCTGCTGATATTTAATTTTGTTTCATTGCAGATTGCCTGAATTTCCACCGCTGTCTTAGAAGAACTGCCTGCCAGACTTCCAATTTCATCCGCCACTACAGCAAACCCTCTTCCGGCTTCCCCTGCACGTGCTGCTTCAATAGAAGCATTCAAAGCCAACAGATTTGTCTGTTTTGTAATGTCTAAAATCTGTGCTGCCATCTCATCAATATTCATCAAAGACTGTAGACTTCCCAGTACGGTATTAATTGCTCTTTGATTCTCTTGAATTTTTAAACTTATTTTTTCCAAAGATTCCTTGACCACACTTTGCAGTTTAAACACTTTTTCCAGCAAATTGTCACTTTTTTTCGTTCCTTGATGGATCTTATCCTCTACCTCAGACACTGCCTTTGCAATATTTTCCATTTCTTTATCCACATGTCTTACAGCATATGTAATTTCTTCTGTATGAGTAGCAAATTGTGCTGTAGCTGCCGTCTGCTCATGCATACATTCTAACAATATCCCTGATGATTCTGTCATTTTAACAGAAGACTGGTTTAAAGAATCAGAACATTGATCCAATGTCAGTACAATATTTTGAAATGTTGTATATAAAGAATCAAGTGCTGTAGCAATCTGTCCAATCTCACTTTTATAATTTAGATAACAAACTAATTTATTATCTTTCTTTAAATTCAGATTCTGCAGATTTACAATAGCTTCCTTTATATATTTCAATGGTTTCGTACTAATACTGATAAGAATCCACGAAACCATACTAATAATCAATACAGAAAAAATACAAAGTACAGCCAAAATCATCATATTTTTTCTGACATTTATATATATATTGGCTTCACTGTCATGCGCAACCACTGCAAACCCATGTTCTGCAAGACATTGATAGCGGGCAAGCGATGTTCCCATTTTGTCATCCTCATATTCCAATCCGCCTGCCGCCTTTTGATTTTGCCCTTTTAATCGGTCAATAACAGACAAAAGCATAGGATCTTTAATCTCTTTTGCCACATTTGCTTCATCTGCATCAAATATATAAGTACTATTTTCTATATTGATCATAGAATACTGCATACTTGTATCATTTCTTATATAACTTGTATCCAAAAATTCCTGCAGTCTATCCGCAAAAGGTCCTCCGCCAACATATCCTAAGATACTCTTTCCGTCTTCATCAAAAACCGGACAATACATCGACAAAATCAGTTTTCCTGTTGCCGGTGACACAATAATTCCTGCATTATACAATCCATTACTTTCTGATATTGCCTTCTGCAAACTCTTTCGTTCCTCCCCCTGCCTCGTTGTAATTCCTACCACAGACGGATTAGAATGTGCAATAACATGTGTATCCCATTCTCCAATATATAACCCCCTCCCAGCAGTTAAGCCCTAAATAATAATCCTCGGTATATGCCTGTACCTTCTTTTGTTTCTCTGTATCCATCGGATTTTTCAATAAATCTCGAACCTCCAATGATTTGCTGAACGCAGACAGCAGTGCTTCCTGACTTTCTATATACTGTTTAATAATATTCGTCTGTGCATTTAAAAAAGCATCCATATTATCCAACTCTGATTTTTTCATCATCCCAGTCATACTCTGACTGGCAACCAGATACAACAATGTAATACAAATTATAATAACACCTGCAATCTGCAATGTAATTTTCGTCTTCATTTTCTGATTTTTCATGTATCTCCCTCCAATTCCAGACTATACCTTTACTACTTTTGCAAAACGCTCCTAACATCAACTAACTTTTTAGCTATACTCATTGGTTCAATAAATCATCAAAAGGCAAAAAAAGTTATCACATAACATTATAAAATATTTTTGTGATAACCTTCTTCTATATTCAGTTATTCATCTTATAATTTTTCAATTAAAAACAGCTTCTTCTTGTTCCTACTTAACTATTTCTTTCTCTTATCTTTTATATCTCTAAAAGCTTTCTCATTTAGGAAAATAAAGATACTAAAGTTAGATTTATATACCTTTTTTTAATATCTATAACATAACATTTCTATATTAACATGTCAAGAATTTTATCTGTAATCTCAGGATAAACTTATAAACTTTTGATTTTACAAGAGGGAGGACGCCAGATTCGAAAACGGTAGGCAGCCTGCTGTTCCGGTTGTAGTGAGAGCGAATTGCGCCCCGGTTCGTCTGATTGGATGAACCGAAATCAGAAGCCCTAGACTTTCTTATTATTTGGAGCGGAGCAGGCAAAGGACAGGAGCAAACCGCCTCTGGCATCCGGTGAAAGAAAACCTTTTGCATCACTCTATCTCCAAAAGTCTAATTAAAGTTCAAACAATCAAAATCTTGACAGTATTGGAAAACAATGTTATAGTACTGAAGTATAAAATCTACCATAGACAGTAAGTGCTAGAAATAGAAAAATATTTTGAGCATAAGGAATAAAAAGCAAGAATTCTAACAGGCATAGATTATCTGTCGGAATTCTTTTAATTTAGGAAATAAATCATATTTCCTTACAAGGAGCATGGCAAAATGAATTATTTCTTTTTGTATATAATGGTTTTGATAGTCATTTCCTTTTTGATACAAACTATATTGTGCTGTAAAGTAAAAAAGGGAATATTGCGTCATGGTTCGTTGATTTTTCCAATAATTTGCATTATATTCCAAACTGCCATACTGTTTACACAATGCGGAGATATTTTCGGCGGACTTAGCGTACTCGCAGCGGTCTTCTGGTTTATTAATGCATGTTGCACAGTTATAGGCTATGGAATAGCATGGCTTGTATTTCTTATAACAAAAAAAAGAAAAAATAGGAATGATCGAGGTGGCTTATGAAGAAAAAAATGATTTTGCTTATGACAATCGGAATCATAATGCTAGTAGGATGCAGCGTTGCTGATACAACTTCAGAAAAAACGGAGAGCAGCACCAAAGAAATAACAAAAACATTGGAAACAGAATCGGAAATTGAAACAAAAACAGTCTTAAATTCTACAGAAAAAGAAACTACTGTGGAAGAATATGGAATCAAAGAACCAAAGGAGCAACAGTATACATGGCAGGAACTTATGATTACACTACCAGAGGATTGGATTGGACGCTGCATAGTGATTGAAAACGAGTGTGGTTTTTCGATTTATCAAAAAGCGTCTTATGAGAAGGACGACACACTGGGATATATTTGTGGATTCTTCCATACACAAGATCCTATGGAATATGACTACGGCAAGACAATAATTGCCTATACAGAGGATGGAACACTCTATTATCTGGTTCAGCCCACAGATGTTCCCTGTGATATGACAGATGAAAACATTATAGGAGAATATATCAGAATGTGCCAACAGGTGCAGCAGCTAAAAGCCTCCCTGCAAATTTCCGCTTCTGGTGTTCATAACCATGCAGATGAATATATGCTTTCCACCAGCAGTATCTTCATGCTAGATCAGACAATGCTGGCAGATATGTCAGACAATACTCTATGGATCGCAAAAAATGAGATATATGCCAGACATAACAGGCAGTTTACCAATACATATCTACAACAATATTTTAACCAACGCACGTGGTATGAAGGAAAAATACCAGCAGAGAAGTTTCAGGAAAGCGTTTTAAGCCAGATAGAAAAGGATAATCTGCAGATTTTAGCTGCTGCTGAAGAGGAATACAACAGGCAGCATCCCTACCCAAAAATATATCAGGCATCAGAAACTGCAACAGAAGATCTAAATGATGATGGTACAGTGGACGAAATCAGCTATCAAGTTACAGAACAAAAGAACGGTGAAACTCTTTGCACAATTATCGTAAACGGTGAAACTTATATTGCTAACGAACTATCCCGTTTTGAATTGAAGAAAGAAATAATAAATCCCACGGTCAGCAATTTCTATATTACGGATATTCTGGAAAATGATGGTGTTTTAGAAATTGCCGTTCTAGACGAAAGAGAAAATGAAGACCCTGTTACTTATTTCTTTCAATATAATGATACTTTATCCTGTATTGGGTGGGTTTCGGGATTTCCTTTTGCAGATATAAACGGGGGATTAAATGGTTTTGATGGATATGGTGGTATTACTGGGTGTTTGCGGATAGACTTGATAGAAACCGCATATCTGCAGTATCGCTGGTGGTATAACGGCAGCAGAATCATTGATTTAGATATGGGATGGTACGATTTCCTGCCGTCCTTTGGACATATCTTATATGAAGATCTTCCTGTATATTGTGAGTGTGATGAAACATCAGCTACTACAGTGATTCCGGCTCAAAATGAAGTTTTTTTCCTTGGCACGGACAGAAAACAATGGATTCTAGTAAAAGGCAAAGACGGCAGCCAAGGTTATATGCTTGTGGAAGATGGAAATATTGTTGAATTAAACAAGCCTGCAAAAGAGGTATTTTCAGATTTGCAATTTTCTTATTAAGCCAGCCGCCATACCTTGCATACCATTTCAATAACTTTTGACACCATTCATCCCATGGTCGAAAGACCATGGGTTTTCTGACTATTTATAAATTTGCATCATACTTCCAGCCCAAACACCAGAAACCTTTTCTTCTGTACGAAAATTTCAAAGGTTGTAAATTAGTGTTTCTATATCTAAACATACATAATTCTGCAACTGTGGATATTCATTTATATGCTCACGTACATAACATCTTTTAAACGCTGCAAATGCTGATTCACGTCTTAATAGACTGCAAATTGTTCGTATTGTCACTTTAGAATCTGGATTATTATGTAACTTTTCAAGCTGATTATATAAAATATTTATTTCCTTTTGAAGTAACTTCAACCGATTATCACTGGTATATACCCTCATTCCTGTATTCTTCAAAGAAAAAACTTCTTCTATCAATAAAGCTGTTTTCTTATATATATCATCATTAAAACCTTTTACACTAATAATCACATTATCATCTTTCACTTGAAAATTTAGATATTTCTCTGGATCCTGTTTACAGCAATCTATAATCCCTTCATCATACTTACTGTTATTTTTAACACCATTACAATGACTGCATGACCAAAAAAGATTGTTCCAGTCAAATTTTCTCTCTGGAAATTTTCCATTTTTATGCGGCAGTAAATGTTCCACGTTTGGATCTTGCAATTTTTTCATTTCGCAAATATAACATTTATTATGAAAATCCTTTTTTAATCTTTCTATTACATCCCTTTTATCATACTTTCCAGTTATTTTCTTTGCTTCCTCAGCCAAGGATTCCGGTGCCAGAAAAGAACGTTCCACTTTAACCATCCATATCCTCCCGACTCATAAATTCCAATTTCAGCCTTTTATATTCAGTTGCAATACTAATTGCAAGGTAATCTGGAATCTCATCTAAATACATTTCTAACTCTGCAATTTCACTCCATTCATCATCTGATAATTCTTTCTTCTCAATAAGATTTTTATATCTCTCAAACTTTTCCTTTAAAAGATCCGACAATTTGTCCGCTCTAAAATAACCCTCTACAATACCATCATAGGGTACATCCTCCAATCCATGTTCTACTAAAAGCTGGTTTTCTAAATCATAAATTACCACATCCTCTATACTATTTAATATAAATGGAGAATGAGAAGTCACAATAAATTGAATGTTTTTAAAAAAGGTAGTCAAAAATGGCATTATATCTTTCTGCAATTCTAAATGCAAGTGCGTTTCAATCTCATCAATCAATATAATTCCCGGAAGATTAAAATCAAATGAATGCTTTGTCTGATTCTGCATCCGCATCATAATATCTAATACAATATCCAATATTGCTTGATATCCACTAGATAATGTATTAAAATCAAATGGTTCTTTCCCCTGCTGCAAAATATAAAATTCAAAAGTATCTTCATCAAATTTTAATTCTACTGTTTTATCATCAAATATTTGTTTTAAAAGCTGTTCCAATTTTTCAAACCATGCCTGAATCTCATTTGCCTTCTCTACTCTCTTATTGCTTATTGCTAATGCTTCTGTCATTTTTAAATCTAACAAGTATTTCACAAATTCGTTACGAGGAAATTCTTGCAAGCCATAATAATCTTTTAATTGTACTTTTTCAACATGCTTTGGCTGTTCTGCCTGAAATATTCTATCTGCTTTATAATAAGCAAATATATAATGGTATTTTTTTGATAAATCAATTACACTACTTCTCTTATGATTAAATTGTATATCTAAACCATTTCTACTTTCCTTTAAATCTTCCTCACTTTTATAAACCTTATTTTCTAATTTTAAAATTTCTGCTTCTTCTTTTCCATTTTGAACTGCTATGTTCCTGTTCCTTTCAGCATTTTTCAACCATGTTGCTCTTTCTTCAAAATATTGATCTGTAAATATATTATTTATATATTTTGCTAAGGCTTCTACTACACTCGTTTTTCCGCTTCCATTTTTCCCTGTTAAAATCAAATGTTTGATTTTTTCTTCTGATAACGGAATAAAAATGTCTTTTAAATGCCTGACTTTTTTGATTGATAAATTTGTAATAAATAACTGCTCCATACTACTTCTCCAAATCATAATCTTTAATTACATAACTTACAAAAATTATTTTTTAATGTACTGTTTTATTATCTATTTTTATATTTTCTTAAACTGTATCCTTTGTCAAAGATATAATTAAAATATTTTAATAGGAAACATATATTTATCCGATAGTTTCTTTTTGTTGGATAGAATATCTAATATATATATTCTTGTGATAACATACTTATAGTATTTATCTAAAAACAATTTCACTAATCATCATTTTCAGCAAACTTCCCATAGTATTCTTTTGCTACTTTTTCTGTTAAGGAGAAATTTTTTTGAAGTTTTAAAAAAATTCTTTCTTTTAGTATTTTTTCTTCTAAATTATCTAAAATCATAGCTTTGATTTCTTGTTCGATTCCTTGCTGTCTTGCTTCATAGAGCAATTGCTTGTGATCCCGAATCGCTTTTTCTCTGGCTTCATATTCCAACCGTTTTTCTTTATCCTAACTAATAACCTGTAATCGTTGATAGGCTTGATAAATATAATCGTTTTTTTCTGCTAACATCTCAAACTCCTCCTTTCGTTCTGCATTGATAAATTTTACCCATAATAACAACAGGTTTTCTCCTTGTAATTCTTCCGGTAATTTAGAAAGTTTTAAAAACATGAAATTCCATTTTATCTGTATAGATAATATGTCGAGTTTCTTCCATAAGACGAAAACAAGAATAAAATTCTGATTCCTTCGGAAAAAAGATAAAATCTAAAATACTGATACTCACACATTTCTTAAAAACATCATATTGCTGCCCTTTCTGGATTTGCTTGGTATACATTTTGGATAAATAGAATAAAGATCGATCTACCCATACTTTTAATTCTGCCAGTTGAATTTCAATATCAATTTCAGTATTATCATTCATCAAAATTCGAACATTCAAAATTCCTTGTTTTCCTCTTCATGTAGTTTTCTAAAATTGGTATTTAAAAGATGTGTTTCTTTAATTTCATCTGGCTTCAATTTTAGAACAGCCGATAAAAACCCACTCGGGCAGCGGGATCTCCGTATGGAACATTTCTGCCCATCTTGAAGCCCTGCTGACAATTTTATTATACTGCCAACACCTCCGTAAATCAATGATAGAACCAAAAAAACTTACGCAGGAAAATTCACTATTTCCACGCTCTCGAATTTGTAATATACTAATCTCCTAAATGGACTAACTTAACCCTATCTCCAAAAACCTAATTAGAACTAACTTTCTCTCTATTGTAAACTTAAACTATTTTTGTTACAATTAAGCTACATTAGATGAAAGGATCATAAATTTATGAATGAACAAAAACTAGAATCAATTATGAAAAAAGATATTGAAACAATATTCACTAATATATTGAAAGAACACAACTATATTTTTCCAATCAGTGCAAAATCTCGAAGTGGTGCTGAAATAAGTGATTACCTTGAAGATAATTTTGTTGAATACCTCAATCGAAACACTCACAACAGAATTTATAATCCTCAAGGCGCACCCAAAGGAGCTACCAAAAACCCATTTGATTTTTGTTTTAATTACAAAAATGAAATTTTCAGTTTTGATGATCTTATTTGGGGAGATATCAAGGCTGTCAAAAAATCTTACCAAGACAGTAACCCTGATTTAGGAACACCCGAAAAAATAATTAAATTTATAATGGATGGACATTTTTACCTGATGTTTGTTTTTTTAGAATATGAAGCAACCCCAGATAACCAAACTAAGTTTTTACCATTTGATGATGGCAGATATGTTCACTGTCAATTTTTAAAAGATATTAATCACTCGGTCAGAATTAATCCAAAACCCCAATTCCAAGTCAATATTCATGATCCAGAGGAATATCGTACACGTGACGAATTTATTGAATTATTTTATACCAAATATCAAGAATCCATCGATCGCAATATTGCAAAACAAAACAAAAAGAAATCTGAATTGAACACTAGATTTGATGCTATGAAAAAACGACTTGAATCCTATAACGGCAAAATTAATAAATAAAATTAGTAATATAACGGCAAGCATAACTTGAATCATTATGTTCGCCGTTATAATTTCAAACCATAAGATATTTTGCAATAAACTCCTGTTCCTGCTCATCAATATTATATATCTTATACACCAGCAAATTCAATTTATTGTATAATTGTTTACTCTCTGGAGTCAGCAGCAATCTTTCAACCAAATCAACAACTTGTTCAAAAAATTCATCATTTACATTGATTCTTATATTTTTCAAATCTGAAATTTTAATTTGCGGTGTTTTACCCTTTTCTGCTCTTATTATTTTATTTATCCGACAGTAAAATGTAATCAAGTCACTATTAAGCAGACCACATGTATATTTTAGCATATTAATACTCTCTGGCGTATTTGACTTAGTAGTCAGTATATAGATACTATTATTAGCTGCATATGGTTCACTACAATATGTTGCAATAATTTCTGTTGCACTCTGCCTAATAAAAATTTTAGGTGCTAAATATGCATCCTTATCACCTAACGTTACTCTTTTTTTGTTTTTTATACCTAAAGCTTCTAATTCATGCTTAAATTCATCTGATAATTTAAGCTGCAATTCATAATCATACTTAATATATCGATTCGGTGTTGGTGTAAAAAATTTACCTTTTAATCCTTTTGAACCTTCTATATATGGAAATATTATACATTTATTCTTTTCTTTCGGATTTACAACAAATTCTTCTGTTTTTCCTGTAAGTGCACAACAAGTTCTCAAAGATTTTTGTGGAAAAAATTTTTCCAAACCATCATATTTAACTATTTTAGAATTAATTATTTGCTCTATTTCACTGAAAGGTGCATTAAATTTGTACTTATTCTCTTCGTTGTTCCACGCATACTGGCTCACAACCTTTATTTCTTTTGTTATATAATCTATCAGTCTAATATTATCATTAAATTCCTTTACATTGATTATATCTATTACTAACTGTCCGCTTGCAACTCCCTCAAATTCCTGCAATCCAGTTATCAATGAATTAATATAATAATTTTGAACAAGATATTTGCGCATATCAACAAATGCAGTTTCAAAAAAAGCAATATCCAAAATAAAACTTAATCGCCCTCCATGTTTTAGTAATTTCAATCCATTTTCAATAAAAAACATGGATATATTAAATTTATTATTTCCTGTTTTATTCTGAACAAAATCAAATGTATTAAAATAGGCTCTTTTTTCCTCTGTCATATTTCTACTCTGTTTTCCATACATCGTAACAAAAGGAGGATTTCCAATAATTACGGAATACTCCTTCTTAAATATATTTCGTTTTGTAAAATCCTCACATGTAATATTTAGCGGCGGCATCACATAGTTTGAATTTTCTGTTCTTGCACAAATAATCAAAGGCAGCAGTAATGCCAATATATTAATCTCCGTTATCATTACAGCATTTTTATCATTATCATTAGCATGTATATTGCAGCATATATAATTCAATATATCTTCTGCACACATATTCCTTTTCTGTAATTCTGCAATCATTTTCTTTATTATTTTCACAAGAAACAGCCCTGAACCACAAGACGGTTCTAAAATTTTACCCGAAAGTACATCTATTGAATCAACCATCATTTTAATAACAGCGTCTTCCCTCGTATAAAACTGCCCTAAATCTTTCTTTATGTCACTAGGAACTTGTGACTCATATAACACGCCTAAGTAATCAAATATATCTTCTATATAAACAGAAGACAGCATCACACATCTTTTACTTATATAAGGATAAACACAAAATAATTCAATTTCTTGTTCTTCTATATTCTTTTTAAAATATAAATTCAAATAAGTTATGGCATGATCAATAAAGCTATTAATCTTCATTGTCATTTCTGTCATAGAATCAACTCCATTCTAATTCTCAAACAAATGTTCTTTTTTATTTTAACTCCTCACTTTTTATTTGTAAAGAAAATTCTTTCAATACTTCAGGATAAACCTATAAACTTAAAAAAATATAAAATTTTGATTTTACAAGAAGATTGGATAATGGAGGGAATACGCCAGACAGAAGACGCCAAATACGAAGAAACACACCATCAAGTTTCAAAAGATTTATTGGCGTTTCGATACACCCGTGGCGTACATCCATAACGTTCAAAAAAAATTTTAGAAAAATAACTTAAATGATTAAATCCACAGGCAAAAGCAATTTCTGTTACACTTTTTTCTGTATTCCTTAATAAATAACAGCTTACTTTTAAACGATAAGCATTTAAAAAATCAATCGGTGACTGCTGGAGATAATATTGAAAAATACGGCAGCATTTGCTGCGGCTGACATGCCCGGAAACCGCAATTTCATCTAAAGTTATTTTTTCGCTATAATGCTGATAAAGAAAAGATACCATATCCCTTTGAATTTTTAAATCTCCTGACATCTTTTGCCCGCTTTGTCCGATAAACAGTTCTTTTTTTTGCAAAAGCCTGCTCCATAAAATATACATAGAAGCTATCACTTCCAATTCATATCCCTCTGCCTTCTGTTCCTTTAGATAAACTATCTTTGTAAGAAATTCCTGAAATTCTGCATCCTCTTTTTGCTCCGAGTCCAAATACAAATATTCCAAACTCTTATTTTCAAGAATTGGCTTTACATACTTTTCTACTAAAATCTGATTGCATCCAAACAAAGACGGATGAAATAAAATACAAAGAAAATAACAGTTCTGCTGTTTATAAGCATAACCATAATGCATTTGACGGGCATTTACCATAAGGCAATCCTTTTCCTTTAAAATCAAATGTTTCCCATTGACATAATAACACATTGTTCCCTTTAAAATAAAAATCCACTCAATATCATCATGCCAGTGACACTGCACACTGCGATCTGGATACTCAAATAAATTTGAAGTGGAAATATAAAAAGGAATTTCTGTATTCTCATAATGTACAACTTCTGAAAAATCCTGCATTAATTCAATATCCATTCGAACTATAAACCCTCCTATAATACGATAATTATAATAATCAGCGATAATTCTGTTAGAATTCCGCTATAAAAATACTATAATTATATCATAAAAGAAAAATAAAACAACCTTACAAAATACATTTCTATCTATAAGGAGGATAACATATTACATGAATCAAACAAAAAACAACTTAACAGAATTATTTCTTCAAAGAATATTATTTTTAGCCGAGTTTGAAGAAAATCCTAAAATCCTTCAAGCATATCTTACTTTTTTACACCAAATAAAAATAGAAAGGAAAAGCAAAAAATGAGTAAAATTATTTTTCTAGATATAGACGGAACACTGGTCGACTATAAAAATAATCTGCCAAAATCAGCAGTAAAAGCGATTCAGCAGGCAAGAGCCAATCAGCATCGTATCTATCTTTGTACCGGCAGAAGTAAAGCAGAAATCTATCAGGAATTATGGGATATTGGATTAGATGGTATTATCGGCGGAAACGGAAGTTATATAGAAGATCACGGAAATGTTATTTTTCATCAGATGATTTCTTCTGAACAATGCAAAAAAATAGTTGACTGGCTGCACAGCCGAAAACTGGAATTTTATTTAGAAAGCAACAATGGACTGTTTGCCAGCGAACACTTTGCCGAAAAAGCAGAACATGCCATACAGGAATACAGCAAAAGAAAAGGAAAAAACTATACCGTTTCCTCCGCATTTCCAAATATGATTTATCATGGAGAACTCTACCGAAATGATTTAAATAAAATCAGTTATTTATTAAATAGTTATCAAGACTATCTAGATGCCAAAGAACAATTTCCAGATATGGAAAACGGTACATGGGGAGGAGCAAAAGAAACCGCACTATTCGGTGATTTCAGCGTAAAAGGAATTTCAAAAGAAAATGCAGTTACTTTCCTTCTCTCCTATCTTGGAGCAAAACAAGAAGATACGATTGCTTTTGGAGATGCAAAAGTTGATATTCCTATGCTGAAATACTGTCATATTGGTGTAGCTATGGGAAATGGCGGAGCAGAAGTGAAACAAGCTGCCGATTACATTACCAAAGATGTAGAAAAAGACGGACTTTTTGACGCATTTGTAAAACTAAATCTAATTAGATAGCGGTAGAAATGATGTTTGATTACAGAATCACAAAAAGGTTTAGAAAAGATTCTTTTTTTGTTTCGCATCTGGCGTCCTCGGCATCCTCTGACGTGCTCCCTCATTCCAAAAGACTTCTTAAAATCCAAATAATTTATAAATTGTATCTTCCTATCTTTTATGCTATACTGATGAAAAGTAAAGCAGAAAGTGAGGAATACCATGTTTACAGCAGAAGAAATTCAAAGTTTAAATGAATTGGAATTAGCGGTATACAAATATGTAATGCAGTACAAAAGTACAGTCGCCTATATGCGAATACGGGAACTTGCAGCAGAATCACATGTATCAACCTCAACCGTGCTTCGATTTTGTAAAAAAATGGGATGTGACGGATATTCGGAATTTAAACTGCGTATCAAAGAACAAATAGGACAAAAGAAAGTAAAAAAACTGCCGGAAGATCTATCAGAAATAAAAGCTTTCTTAGAACGCCTAGAAACAGAAAATTTTCAGCAAAAACTAGAAGATGCCGCCTCTGTAATAGCCAGAGCAGAACGTGTTATCTTTGTAGGAATCGGAAATTCTGGACATATCGGACAATATGGAGCCAGATGTTTTACTTCTCTTGGAAAATTCAGCCTATATATTTCAGATCCGTTTTACCCAATCAATATGGAAGATGTTACTTCTATGACAGCAATTATCTTATCTGTATCAGGCGAAACAGAACAAGTAGTAAAAATTATGGATGGTTTAAAACGTGCAAACTGCCGGATTATCAGTATTACCAATACGGAGCACTCCACTATCAGCAAACTGGCAGATGTCAATCTCTCTTATTATATTTCTATGCGCCGAAATGAAGATAATGTGGATTATACCTCACAAATACCAGCAGTCTGTATAATTGAAATGCTGGGGAAAAAAATTAGCAACCGCCTTATGGAAGAATAAAAAAACAATATTTCATAAAACAGAGCGTTTTTTTGATGTAACATATTTCAAAAGAGTGTTTCTGTTTTTTTCATGCACCAAAATATAGATTAGAAAAAAAAAATTATATATAATCATACTATCAACCAACTCCAGTACTGGATAAAACTAAAAACTGTGATATGGCCAATCACAGAGAGAAAAGAAAATGGAGGTATCTATCATGGCAAAAGTTCGTGATTACGCCAAACTTGCAAAAGATATTATGGAATTGATAGGGGAAAAAAATATTATCAGTGCCGCACATTGTGCAACCCGGCTTCGTTTGGTGCTGAAAACAACTCCTTCTGCAGATGTTACTGCAAAGATTTCCGGTATGCCTGCAGTAATTCAAGTCGTAGAAAAAGGCGGTCAGTATCAAATCGTTATTGGGACACATGCAAAAGATGTATATGAAGAGCTAGCCAAAATAATACATTTGGAAGAAAATTCCGATTCCGCACAAAAAGGAAGTATTCTAAGCCGTGTTATTGCTACAATGTCAGCCGTATTTGCTCCGTTTGTCTATATATTGGCAGGTGCAGGGCTACTTCAGGGATGCTTAATTATTATCAATCTGTTTGCTCCATCTTTTGCAGAAACTGGAACGTATTCTGTTCTAAGTTTTCTCTCTTGGACGCCGTTTACTTTTTTGCCGGTTCTGATTGCCGTTACAGCATCCAAACACTTTCACTGTAATACTTTTATCGCTTTATGGTGCTGTCTTGCACTTGTAAATCCAGATTGGGGAAACATCGCAGCACAAATCGCAAATGGAGAAAACATTAAATTTTTATTTTTTTCCATGGCACAGACTACTTATACATCCAGTGTTCTTCCACCTCTTTTTTTGGTACTTGTATTGTCTTATCTGGAACGCTTTGTGGAAAAACATCTGCCGGATGTATTCAAAGCACTGGCAACCCCATTTCTGTGTGCTATTATTATGGTTCCAGCAACCATTCTATTGATTGGACCTCTCTCCGATATGATAGCTAATGGAATTGCAGCCGGCTATAATTTCCTATACAATACTGTCCCTGTTGTAGCTGCATTACTAATCGGCGGTTTCTGGCAGGTAGCCGTTATCTTCGGTGTACATTGGGGCGTTACGCCAATGGTTATGTCAAACTTTTCTAACTTTGGCTGCGACTCGTTTCAGGCAGTACAAACTTGTGCGGTGGTAGCACAAGCCGCTGCATGTTTTGGCGTTGTAATCAAAACCCGCAGCAAAGAAATGAAAAATGTTGCTATGTCTGCAGGTCTGACCGGCATATTTGGTATTACAGAACCTGCAATCTATGGTGTAACTCTGCGTCTGAAAAAACCTTTTATAGCAGGCTGTATTTCCGGTGCACTTGGCGCAGTAGCAGTCGCTTTATTTGGTTCAAAAAACTATGTCTATGCAGGTCTTCCAAGCCTTCTGACATCGGTAAATGCCATCAGTTCCGATGCACCGATGTCCTTCCCGGGTATGCTGATTGGGTGCGGAATTTCGACTGTTGCTGCTATTTTACTGGTACAGATAATCGGCTGTGATGAAAAAACAGAACCTGCTGCAATAAAAACAGAATCTGCTGCCCTTACAGAAGAACCTATTGCATCAAAAGAGAATCTTATCATTTATTCCCCATTAAACGGAGAAGCCAAACCGTTAAGTGAAGTCAATGACCCAACATTTGCAGAAGGAATTCTTGGGCAGGGGGCTGCTATTATTCCTTCCGAAGGAAAATTATATGCACCATTTGATGGAAATGTCAGTTCTGTATTTGATACCAAACATGCTATTTGCCTGCAAAACAAAGACGGAGTAGAAATGTTGATTCATATCGGACTAGAAACGGTTTCTTTAGGCGGCAAATATTATACGGCAAAAGTAAAAAATGGGGATATAGTAAAAACAGGTGATCTGCTGATTGAATTTGACTTAGACGCAATAAAAAAAGATTTTGATACGATTACACCAGTATTAATAACAAATGCCGATGACTTTACAGCAATAGAGGTTCTTCTTACAGCAGGAAAAGTAAAGGCAGGAGATACTCTTATAAAAGTAAAACAATAATTATTCCAATCATTTATTTTAAAAATCATAAAATTAGATAAGGAGTGAACCGATATGAGTTTTCCAAAAGATTTTTTATGGGGCGGCGCAGTAGCCGCTCATCAATTAGAAGGCGGATGGAACGAAGGCGGACGAGGCATTAGTGTCAGTGATGTGCTGACAGCAGGTGCTCATGGTATTCCAAGAAAAATTACAGATGGTGTAATAGAAGGAGAAAACTATCCAAATCATAAAGGAATTGATTTTTACCACACCTATCCAAAAGATATTGCACTTTTTGCAGAACTTGGATTTCAATGTTTTCGCACTTCTATTTCATGGAGCCGTATTTTTCCAAATGGGGATGAAACCAAACCCTGCGAAGCAGGACTTCAGTTTTACGATCAGTTGTTTGACGAATTATTAAAATATGGAATCAAACCAGTTGTTACACTAAGCCATTTTGAAATGCCTTATTATCTGGCAAAAAAATACGGCGGATGGATTAACCGAAAATTGATTGACTTTTTTGTCCGGTATGCTGCTGTAGTCATGGAACGCTATAAAGACAAAGTTACCTATTGGATGACATTTAATGAAATTAATAATCAAAGCAATACAGATACTGATATTTTTGGATGGACTAATTCCGGTATTCGCTTTTCCGAATTTACAGACCCTAAAAAAGCACTTTATCAGGCGGCACACCACCAATTTGTTGCATCTGCACTGGTTGTCAAAAAAGGTCATGAAATTAATCCTAATTTTCAAATTGGCTGTATGTGCTCTTATGTTCCGTTCTATCCCTATTCCTGCAATCCAGATGATATTATGACGGCTGTAGAATCTATGCATGAAAGATACTATTTTGCTGATGTACAGTGCCGTGGACATTATCCTGCTTTTGCAAAGAAACAATGGGAACGGGAAGGCAATGCACCTATTATGGAAGCAGGGGACGAACAGATTTTATCAGAAGGAAAAGTAGATTATTTAGGCTTTAGTTATTATATGTCAAATGCAGTAAAAGCAGAGGTTGATAAAATCAATACCGATGTAAACGGGGGAAATGCACACTCTGTTCCAAACCCTTATGTAAAAGCTTCCGACTGGGGCTGGCAGATTGATCCGGTAGGACTTCGCTACTCTCTTGCCACTTTATATGAGAGATATGAACTGCCTTTATTTATTGTAGAAAACGGATTTGGTGCGATTGATCAATTAAACCCGGATCACACCTGTGATGACAGTTACCGCATCGACTATCTGCGGGCACATATTCAAGAAATGAAAAAAGCGGTGGAAATAGATGGCGTAGATCTGATCGGATATACTCCTTGGGGGTGTATTGATGTCGTATCCTTTACAACCGGAGAACTGCGTAAAAGATATGGATTTATTTATGTAGATCAAAATGATGACGGCACTGGCACCGGAAATCGATATAAAAAGAAATCATTTACTTGGTATCAAAAAGTAATCGCCTCAAATGGGGAAGAATTAGAATAATTTTTTCGCTGTTTTTAGGGGAACGCCAGAACAAAAAAAGAACGAACAACGAGAGGCAGTAAGGGAATCCCGATCAGTACGCCAAGTACTGTCGTGCATATATCAGCACCCATCTGGGCGTGCAGTAATCCGTCGAACTCCCACGGGCAAGCCTGTGGGGTTCTCACTACCAAGTATGACTCGTAATCGTACATCATTTTCAGACTTTGGAAATACGAGTATAAATCTATTTGAGTGAGAACTTTCATTACCAAACAGTCCAACGACCACATTATCGGTAAATTTCTGTTTCTAGGCAAGGAAGTACAGTCAAT
>CAJUGZ010000039.1 GCA_910585855.1 uncultured Lachnospiraceae bacterium
TGTATAAAAAAGATTGTTACTGGTAATGCAGGCTATACTAATTTGTACACTGGCAATTTTGCGTAGTGGGAATTAATATGGCTTTTTTTATATTAATTTCTTAGATGGAGGTAGGTAGCCTTGTTAGTTGAAAAAGTTATCAATAATAATCTTGTTCGGTCAAAAAATGAAAAGGGACAGGAAATTCTGGTGATGGGATGCGGACTGGGATTTAAAAAAGCTGTCGGAGAGCCGATTGATAAGGCAAAAATTGAAAAAATTTATACGATGAATGACCGCAAAGAATACGATCAATTAGGAGAGATTCTGTCTAAAATGCCGTTAGAGTATATTCAGCTTACCAATGAAATTGTAGATTATGCAAGTGTTTCTTTGGGAAAGCCTTTAAGCAGCAATATTTATTTGACCCTATGTGATCATATTAGTTTTGCGTTAGAAAGAATGGAAAAAAATATTTTAATTAAAAATGCATTATTACTGGAGATAAAACGTTTTTATAATCATGAATATTTGATTGGTGTGGAAGCATTGCAGATGATTTATAAGCGTATTGGTATTCAGCTTCCGATTGATGAGGCAGGCTTTATTGCTCTGCATTTTGTCAATGCCGGGATGGATTCCATTGGAATTGGACAAACGCAGGAAATGATGAAAATGATTCAAAATATTGTAAATATTGTAAAATACCATTTTAATGTGGAGTTAAACGAAAATTCGATTCATTATGAGCGTTTTATTACCCATTTAAAATTCTTTCTAAAGCGTGTTTTTGCGGATCAGGAGATTGACGACGGAGATGAAGCCTTTTTCACAGCAATTAAAAATCAGTATAAAAAGGCATTTGCCTGTGTGATGAAAGTTTATGAATATATCCGAAAAGAGTATGGAATACTTTTGACAAACGACGAGATGATGTATTTGACTATCCATATCCATCGAATTACTACAAAGTAATTATATATTGCAGAAGAAGTGTCATAAAAAAATGTATAAGGAGGAAACGGTATGAATTATCAAGAGTTGGGTACCAAAATATTAGAACTGGTAGGCGGTAAGGAAAATGTTACCGGACTCACACATTGTGCTACTCGTCTTCGCTTTATTCTGAAAGATGACTCAAAAGCACAGACAGAGGTATTAAAAAGTACGGCGGGTGTATTGGGAGTTGTAAAAAATGGAGGACAGTATCAGATTATTATTGGAAATGATGTCAATCATGTATACAAGCCAATCGCAGAGGTATGTGACTTAACAAAAGCAAGTTCTGGAAAAGGGAGTGAACCAGAAGAAAAGAAAAGTATAGGAGAACGATTTATCGCTACCATTACGGGTATTTTTACTCCGATTTTGCCTGCTATTACTGCAGCCGGAATGTTGAAAGCAGTACTTGCTGTATTGACAGCATTTAAATTAGTAAGTACCAGTAATGATACCTATCAGGTTATTAACTTTATGGCAGATGCGGCATTTTACTTTTTGCCGATTTTGTTAGCCAGTTCTGCTGCAAAAAAATTTAATTGTAATCAATATTTGGCTATGATGTTAGGCGGAATTTTGCTGCATCCAAATTTTGTAAATATGGTAGCGGCATCTAAGGAATCAGGAGAAGCGATTCGTTTATTTTTTATTCCAATCTATAACGCAAGTTACTCTTCTTCCGTTATTCCGATTATCCTGTCGGTTTGGTTTATGTCAATAGTAGAGCCAATTGCAGACAGAGTATCACCAAAAGCAATTAAATTTTTTATTAAACCATTGCTGACTATATTAGTTTCTGGTGCGGTAACATTATGGGTATTAGGACCGATTGGATATATTGTTGCAAGCTGGATTGCAAATGGTGTAAATCTATTAAACACCTATGTAAGCTGGTTAGTTCCGTTGGTATTAGGAGGAACGTTCCCGTTATTGGTTATGACCGGAACACACTATGGTATTATTCCTATCGGTATCAATAATCGTATGACAACAGGATATGATACGATTGTATATCCGGCAAATTTATCTTCTAATGTTGCACAGGGAGCTGCTACTTTTGCCGTTGCAGTAAAGACAAAATCACAGGAAATTAAACAGTTGGCTACTTCTGCTGGTATTACTGCTGTATGTGGTATTACAGAGCCTGCACTGTATGGTGTAAATATGCGCTTTAAAACTCCGCTGATTTCTGCATGTATCGGCGGTGCAGTAGGCGGTTTATATATGGGTTTATTTAAAGTAAAGAATTATGCCGGAGGTTCACCGGGATTGATGACTCTTCCGGGTTATATTGGCGGAAACGGATTTACGGATTTAATCAATGCTTGTGTGGGGGCAGCGATTGCATTTGTAGTATCTTTTGCAGCCAGCTATGTATTATATAAAGATAAAGAAGAACAACAAAGCACAACTGTTGCACCTGTGGCAGTAAAAAGTGAAGTATCAAATGAAAAACCTGTACAAAAGACAGGTTCAATTAAGATTTGTTCTCCGGCAAAAGGAAAATTGATTTCTATTTCAAAAGTAAGCGATCCGACTTTTGCGCAAGAGATTATGGGAAAAGGAGTTGCGGTAATACCAGAAGATGGTACAATCGTATCTCCTATAAACGGAACGATACAGATGGTATTTGATACAAAACATGCGATTGGATTTTTATCGGAAGAAGGTGCAGAGGTATTGGTGCATGTCGGATTGGATACCGTAAATTTAAACGGACAGTATTTTGAAGCATTGGTAAAAGATGGAGATAAAGTCAAAGTAGGAACACCTGTGTTAAAGGTGGATCTAAAAGGAATTCAGAAGGCAGGATATGAGATTGTTACTCCTGTGATAGTGACAAATAGTGCAGATTATGCAGATGTTATTGCAGAGGGAGAAAAAGGAGTTCAGACAAAAGAAACAGTTATGAAAGTAATTTGTTAGGGGGAGGACGCCGAAAGCCAAAGGGAGTGCTATTTCGGGCCCGCTTGCGCTTAGCATTTCCTCGTAGCGGACACTAAGACGCTAAAATACAGCGTCTAAGTGCCGACGGGAAATGATGACCCTGCATAGCACTCCCTTTGGCTTTCGGCTGTTTACTCCAAACCGGAGAAGTAGTAGTGTACTTTGAACGCTAAACCAAAAAAAATAGTAAAATCTTTGTTGTAGTGTGAAGTGCTGACAGGAAGTGATACTCTCACATAGATACATTTTTTGGCTTTCAGTTGTATCTATCAGTCTAGAAGCAGTGTTGTTTGTTATGGTAAAGTTTTTAGTAATAGAATAATTAAATTGATAATGAAATGAATTTAGAAAACTGTACAAGAATTCTGTTTTCTGGTAGGGATGCACAGCCAAAATCGGAAGGAAGGTCTGTGCAGGGTCATCATTTCCCGTCGGCACTTAGACGCTGTATTTTAGCGTCTAAGTGTCCGCTACGAGGAAATGCTAAGCGCAAGCGGGCTCGGAACAGACCTTCCTTCCGATTTTGGCGTCCTCCCCTAGAAAAACGAAATGCAGGATTTTTGTTTGGTTTAGAGGTAGCTAGTAGGATTTGATATAATATAAGGAGAGGTGAATTTTATATGGCATTGAGCAAAAATTTTTTATGGGGGGGAGCAACTGCTGCAAATCAGTGTGAAGGTGCATATCAGGAAGGGGGAAGAGGTCTTGCAAATGTGGATGTGATTCCTTTTGGAGCGGATCGTCCGGCGGTTATGAGGGGATTGAAGCAGATGACGGAGTTAGATGATGCACATTATTATCCGGCATTGAATGGAATTGATTTTTATCATCATTATAAAGAAGATATTCAAATGTTTGCGGAAATGGGATTTAAGACATTTCGTTTGTCGATTGCCTGGTCAAGAATCTATCCGAATGGAGATGAAACGATTCCAAATGAAGAAGGATTGAAATTTTATGAAGAGGTATTTCGGGAGTGTCAAAAGTATGGGATTGAGCCATTAGTGACGATTACGCATTTTGACTGTCCGATGCATTTGGTTACTGCGTATGGCGGTTGGAAGAACCGCCAGATGATAGAGTTTTATAAGCGGCTTGTTACTACGCTTTTTACACGTTATAAGGGGTTGGTAAAGTATTGGCTGACTTTTAATGAAATTAATATGATTCTTCATTTGCCTTTTATGGGAGCAGGGCTTTTATTTGAAGAAGGGGAAGATCAGACAAAGGCAAAGTATATCAGTGCACATCATGAGCTGGTGGCAAGTGCATGGGCGACAAAGATTGCACATCAGATTAATCCGGAAAATAAGATTGGGTGTATGCTGGCAGCCGGGGAATATTATCCGTATTGTTCTCTTCCAGAGGATGTATGGGCAGCAAAGGGAAAAGAACGGGATAATCTTTTGTTTATTGATGTACAGGCAAGAGGATACTATCCAAATTATGCAGTAAAGCAGTTTGAGCGGATGGGACTAGATCTGGGAATTACAGAGGAAGATAAAAAGATTTTATTGGAAAATACAGTGGATTTTATTAGTTTTTCTTATTATTCATCTCGGTGTATTACTACACAGGAGGGAGTGGGAGAAACGATTGGAAATGCATTTAAGGGAACGAAGAATCCATATCTGAAGTCAAGTGAGTGGGGATGGCAGATTGATCCGCTTGGGCTTCGGATTACCATGAATTCGCTTTATGATCGGTATCAAAAGCCGCTTTTTATTGTAGAAAATGGTTTGGGAGCAAAGGATGAACTGGTAGAAGACGGACAGGGTTCTTATACGGTAGAAGATGACTATCGAATTGCATATTTAAGAGAGCATATTGCTGCTTTAAAGCAGGCAGTAGAAGAAGATGGTGTGGAACTTTGGGGTTATACGCCTTGGGGATGTATTGATTTAGTCAGTGCTTCTAGTGGAGAGATGGATAAGCGGTATGGATTTATTTATGTGGATCGTAAAAATGATGGAAGCGGGACAATGAATCGATATCGAAAGAAATCCTTCTACTGGTATAAGAAAGTGATTGCTTCTAATGGAGAAGAATTAGAATAATGAGGTGAGAGATGGATTTGTTATTTTTTCTATAGCAGATAGGACTGTTTAAAGGAGGAAGAGCGAAACTGCATGAAAAAAATGAAAAATTAATAGTAAATTTTGTGAATTTTAGTTGTGTTATTGTTGGAAAGAGTTTATAATACAATATATATTTTAAATAGAAAGAGAGGAAAAAAAATGAAGAAGTTCGAGTATACCATTAAGGATGCGATTGGAATTCATGCAAGACCGGCTGGACTTTTGGTAAAGGAGGCTAAGAACTATCAAAGTAAGATTACAATTCATGTAAACGGAAAATCTGCAGAGGCAACAAAGCTGATGGCAGTGATGGGACTTGGTGTAAAGTGCGGACAGACAGTAGAAGTTGAAGTAAACGGTGCAGATGAAGATACTGCATTAGAAGGGGTAAAAAATTTCTTTGAAACGAATTTATAAACAGATATTACGACCAGACTTTTTAGTCTGGTTGTGTTTATGCTGAAAAATGGGAAGGAGGAAAATTATGTTGGAGTTTTGTGGGAAGTCCGTTTATAAGGGGATTGCTATGGGAAATGTTCTTGTATTGAAGAACAAGGACTACCAAGTAAAACGTATCAAGATTGAAGATGCACAGGAAGAAATAAAGCGGGTTCAGCAGGCGGGGGAGCAGGCAAAAGAACAGCTTCAGAAGTTATACGATAAAGTGGTAAAAGAAGTAGGCGAAGCAAATGCGGCAATTTTTGAAGTACATCAGATGATGTTGGAAGATGATGATTATTTGGAAGCAATACACAATATGATTCTTACAGAGAACGTAAATGCAGAATATGCAGTTGCTGTAACAGGGGATAATTTTTCTAATATGTTTGCCAGCATGGATGATGAGTACATGAAAGCAAGAGCTGCAGATGTAAAGGATATTTCTGAGCGGTTGGTAAGAAATTTGAGCGGGCTTGGTGATACGGATTTAAGTACAATGGAAGCTTCTGTTATTGTAGCGGATGATTTAAGTCCAAGTGAAACCGTGCAGATGGATAAAGAGAAGATTTTAGGGTTTGTTACGGTACATGGTTCGACCAATTCGCATACTGCGATTTTGGCACGTATGATGAATATTCCGGCATTGATTGGCGTGCCGATGGATTTGGAAGCAATCCAGACCGGTATGGTTGCAGTAGTAGATGGATTTCAGGGAAAAGTGATATTTGAGCCTTCTGAGGAAGTATGTGCAGAAACAGAGAAAAGGATACAGGAAGAGAAAGAAAAGATACAGCTTCTGCAAAGCTTAAAAGGGCAGGAAAATATAACATTAGATGGAAAGACAGTCAATATTTATGCAAATATCGGAAGTGTCAGTGATGTAGGATATGTTTTGGAAAATGATGCTGGAGGAATTGGGCTGTTCCGCAGTGAGTTTTTATATCTTGGAAAGAATGATTTTCCGACAGAAGAAGAGCAGTTTTCGGCATATCGTCAGGTATTGCAGACAATGGCAAGTAAAAAAGTAATTATTCGTACACTTGATATTGGTGCGGATAAACAGGTGGATTATTTTAATTTGGGAAAAGAAGATAATCCAGCTTTGGGGTATCGGGCAATTCGGATTTGCTTAAAGCAGCCGGATATTTTTAAGACGCAGCTTCGGGCATTGCTTCGGGCAGCGGTATATGGAAACCTTTCTATTATGTATCCGATGATTACTTCTACAGATGAGGTAAAACAGATCTATGCAATTGTAGAAGAAGTAAAGAAAGAATTGGATGAACAGGAGATACCATATCAAGTACCAGAACAGGGGATTATGATTGAAACTCCGGCAGCGGTTATGGTAAGTGAGGATCTGGCTGAATTGGTGGATTTCTTTAGTATTGGAACAAATGATTTGACACAGTATACGCTGGCGATTGATCGGCAGAATGAAAAATTGGATGATTTTTATAATCCACATCATAAAGCGATTTTAAAGATGATTCAGATGGTTGTGGACAGTGCACATAAATATGGAAAGTGGGCAGGGATTTGCGGAGAATTGGGGGCAGATCCAGAGCTTACAGAAACATTTATGCGTATGGGTGTAGACGAACTTTCTGTAGCACCTTCTATGGTTTTAAAGTTGAGAAAAATTGTTCGGGAGATCAATCTTTTTGGTAAGAAGTAGGGGGTAGGGAGAACGCAGAAAGCGGAAGGAAGGTCTATTCCGGGTTCGCTTGCGCTTAGCATTTCCTATTTTCATAGCGGACACATAAGGCACTAAAATACAGCAGCACAGTGCCTAAGTGCCGACAAGAAATGATGACCCTGCATAGACCTTCCTTCCGCTTTCAGCTGTGCCTACCAGCCGGAAAAGAGCGTTGTAAGTTTGATATATGTTATTTTATAGTAGATTTTTACTGATTTTTATTAGAACAATAGTATTTTTTCGTTATAATATGAAATAAAAAATTTCTCAAATATAGTAAAAAAAATATATATAAGAAAATATGGAACAGGTTTTAAGAGTGGTGTATAGGGAAGATGTAGTATCTGTACATCATTTTTTATGCAGGTTTGGATATGGAAAGTGTGAGTTGTATAGTGAATAGGGAAAATTTTTCCTGTTTGATTATTACTACAGTAAACATCTTACTATTTTTTCTGGTCTGGAGTACACAGCCGAAAGCCAAAAGGAGTGCTATGCAGGGTCATCATTTCCCATCGGCACTTAGACGCTGTATTTTAGCGTCTTATGTGTCCACTATGAAAATAGGAAATGTTAAGCGAAAGCGGACTCGGAATAGCACTCCTTTTGGCTTTTGGCGTCCTCATCCTCTGTCTAGAATAGATGGTGTATATTTTTGGATCAGAAAGTTTTGTCCATTGTTTTTTTAGAGAGAAAATAATAGTATAGAGAAGGTGATGAAAACTAGTTAAAATTGGGAAGGAAGGGAATAAATGGAAGCAAAAATTCAGTGGTTGGATGATCCAGAAGTTTTTCGGGTGAATCAGATAGCGGCACATAGTGATCATGTATTTTATAGCAGTAAAAATCGGTTTGAACAGATTAGAGAAAGAGAGCAGGAAAATGAATGGGCACAGTCTTTAAATGGGAAGTGGCAGTTTTGTTTTTCTAAAAATGCCGGTGAACGTCCGGTAGATTTTTATCGGGAAGATTTTAACTGCAGTAAATTTGATTCGATAGCTGTTCCTATGCATATTGAATTGGCGGGTTTTGATAAGGTGCATTATATCAATACGATGTATCCTTGGGAGGGGCATTTGTTTCGAAGACCTGCTTATAGTTTGGAGGGTTATACGCCGGAGCAGGGAAGTTTTAGTGAGGCGGAGTATAATCCGGTGGGTTCTTATCGGACGAAATTTGATTTGGAGTCGGGATTGGTTGGGAAACGGGTTGTTATCTGCTTTGAAGGGGTAGAGCAAGCAATGTATGTATGGCTGAATGGAGAGTTTGTCGGGTATGCAGAGGACAGTTTTACTGTTTCTGAGTTTGATCTGACGCCTTTTATTCGGGAAAAGGGGAATATACTTGCAGTAGAAGTACATAAGAGGAGTACAGCCGCTTTTTTGGAAGATCAGGATTTTTTTCGGTTTTTTGGTATTTTTCGAAATGTGACGTTATATGGAATACCGGAGTGTCATCTGGAGGATATATGGGTAAAGCCGGTTCTTTTAGAGGACTGTTCTACGGGGGAAATAGCGGTTGAGTTAAAATGCAGTATAGAACAAGGGATACAGAAGGATTTTTATGCAGAATTTGTGTTGACAGATGCGAACGGGGGTGTCTGTTGGGAGAAGAGGCAGGAGTTGGTGCGGCAGACAGAGGAGAAGTGTTTGTGTGAGGATCGATCGGTGCTGGCTTTTTGTCTGAAGCCGGAGCGGTTGGGACAGGTAGTTTGCTGGGATCATTGGAATCCTTATCTTTATACTTTGCAGGTTACGATATTTGATTCGGATGGGAGAGAAGTGGAATATATACCGGTTTCAGTAGGATTTCGCAGGTTGGAGATTCGGGAAAAAGTGATTTTTTTAAATGGAAAACGGTTGATCATCAATGGAGTAAACCGGCATGAATGGAATGTATTTCATGGGCGTTGTATCTCTATGCAGGATATGGAATTTGATATGAAGGTGTTGCTGGAAAATCATATCAATGCGGTAAGAACCAGTCATTATCCAAATCAGATACCATGGTATGCGATGTGTGACAGAAACGGAATTTATCTGATGGCGGAAACCAATTTGGAAAGTCATGGTTCTTGGCAGAAAATGGGGGCGATTGAGCCTTCTTGGAATGTACCGGGAAGTCTTGTGCAGTGGCAGGAGGCTGTGTTAGATAGAGTAAGAAGTAATTTTGAAGCGTTTAAAAATCATCCTTCTATTTTATTTTGGTCTTTGGGGAATGAGTCTTATGCGGGAGATTGTTTGGTAAAGATGAATCAGTTTTTGAAAGAGAGAGATAGCAGCCGATTGGTACATTATGAGGGTGTGGCAAATCGGAGGGAATATGCGGATCGTATTTCAGATGTGGAAAGCAGGATGTATGAAACGCCAAAGGGGATAGAGAAGTATTTGAATGAAGATTTGCAGAAGCCATTTTTGTTATGTGAATATATGCATGATATGGGAAATTCACTTGGCGGGCTGGGGGATTATATGAGGCTGTTGGATTGTTATCAAAGTTATCAGGGCGGATTTATCTGGGATTTTATCGATCAGGCGATTTTTGTAAAGGATGAGATAACTGGAGAGAATGTCCTGCGTTATGGGGGAGATTTTGATGACAGACCGTCGGATTATGAATTTTCTGGAAATGGGATTTTATTTGCAGACAGGACAGAAAAACCGGCATTGCAGGAAGTCAGATATTATTATGGGCGTTATCAAATTAGTCGCTAAGGGGACGCTGAAAGCCAAATGAAATTCGATTTCGAGTCCGCTTGCGCTTAGCATTTCCTATTTTTATAGCGGACACATAAGGCACGAAAACACAGCAATATCATGCTTAAGTGCCGATGGGAAATGATGACCCTGCATCGAACTCCATTTGGCTTTCGGCTGTGTGTTTCAGAAGGCAGTGTTTGTGGTTGTTAGAGTTTGTTTAGTATCTTGAATATAAAAAATATGGAATAGAATTTTAAGGTTTGGAGGAATTTGGAGGATGGAGAAGAAGGAAGAATTATATAGATTACGTGTGGTGTATGGGGATGTGACGTTGGGGGTGCATGGGATTTCGGATTCTGGAAAATCGTTTGATTATATTTGGTCGTATAGCCGGGGCGGGCTGGAATCTTTGGTAATGGATGGAAAGGAGTGGCTTTATCGAGAGCCGCATCCTACTTTTTGGCGGGCATTGACGGATAATGACAGGGGAAGTGGGTTTCATCTGCGTTCTGGGATGTGGATGGCGGCTGATCTGTTTCAAAGGTGCAAAGAGATTCGGGTAAAGGTGGATGATAGGGAGATTGAGCTGCCGATTGCACCGGAGAATAACCGCTATGGTACAGAGCAGTGGGCAGAACAGTTAGAGATTTGTTTTATTTATCAAACAATTACTGTGCCTGCTACAGAAGTAGAGATAAGCTATCGAATTGATATAACAGGACAGATGCGGGTGGATGTTCATTATTATGGAAAGCGGGGGCTGCCGGAACTTCCTGTGTTTGGGATGCGGTTTCAGATGCCTACAAAGGCAGTTTTTTATCGTTATTATGGCTTATCAGGTGAAACTTATCCAGATCGGATGGCAGGCGGGAGGTTAGGAATTTATACCATAAATGGGCTGCCTGTAACGCCTTATCTTGTGCCGCAGGACTGCAACGTTCATATGAATACGCAGTGGCTGGAAGTGTATCGAAATACAGTAAAAAGTAATAAAAGAGAGAAGGATACATTGTTTGGGATACGATTTTCGGCTTTGGAAGATACATTTGCTTTTTCTTGTATTCCTTATACAGCAGAGGAACTGGAAAATGCAACACATCAGGAAGAACTGCCTTTGGCAAGACGGACGGTTGTTTCGATTTTAGGGGCTGTTCGGGGAGTTGGCGGTATCAATAGCTGGGGAGCAGATGTAGAGGAAGCCTATCATATTTCAGGAGAACAGGATATTCAGTTTTCTTTTTTGATTTGTGCAGCAGAAAAGATAAAACGTGGTAGTATTTTATTGGATTAAAAGGAGAAAATTTATGTCAAATATTTATGTAAATGCAAGAAAAAAACTTGGAACAATTAATAGAGAGATTTACGGGCAGTTTTCGGAACATTTGGGAAGATGTATTTATGGTGGAATTTATGTAGGAGAAAATAACAAGATTTCCAATAAAAACGGGATGCGGACAGATGTGGTTGAGGCGTTAAAAAATATTCATGTGCCGGTACTTCGCTGGCCGGGCGGGTGTTTTGCGGATGAATATCACTGGAAAGATGGGATTGGATCAAAGGAAAAGCGGAAGAAAATGATTAATACGCATTGGGGTGGGACAGTAGAAGATAATAGTTTTGGTACACATGAATTTATGGAGTTATGTCGGCAGTTGGGGTGTAAAGCCTATATTAATGGAAATGTGGGGAGCGGAACGGTACAGGAAATGTCAGAATGGGTGGAATATATGACATTTGAAGGAACTTCTCCTATGGCAGATTTAAGAAGGGAGAACGGACGGGAAGAAGCATGGAGAATAGATTATTTTGGAGTAGGAAATGAAAATTGGGGCTGCGGCGGCAATATGCGGGCAGAGTATTATGCCGATGAGTATAGAAGGTATCAGATCTATGTAAGAAATTACGGAACAAAGATTCAAAAGATTGCCTGTGGTGCAAATGCAGGGGATTATAATTGGACCAGAAAAGTTATGGAGATTGCAGGAAACTATATGGATGGGTTATCCCTGCACTATTATACACTTCCAAATGAAAATTGGGAAGAAAAAGGGAGTGCAACACAGTTTGAAAAAGAAGATTATTATCGGACATTAAAAAAGACATATTATATGGAAGAGTTGATTCAGCGGCATGGCGGAATTATGGATTCTTATGATCCTAAAAAACGTGTGGGACTGATGATTGATGAGTGGGGGACATGGTATGACGTAGAACCGGGAACGAATCCAGGGTTTTTATACCAGCAGAATACAATGCGGGATGCTATGGTGGCAGCGATTAATTTGAATATTTTTAATCGGCATTGTGACAGAGTAAAGATGGCAAATATTGCTCAGATGGTAAATGTTTTGCAGGCTATGATTTTGACAGAAGGAGATCAGATGGTACTGACACCGACCTATTATGTTTTTGATTTATATCAGTGTCATCAGGGGGCAGAATTATTAGAGAGCAGTATAGATTGTAAGGAGATTGAAACAGAGAAAGGAGCAATTCCTGAAATCACACAGAGTGCTTCTATAGATAAAAACGGATTGGTACATTTGACAGCAGCAAATCTTTCGGCGGAGCAAAGCAGCCAGTTAAGGGTTCATTTTGGAGAAGATCAGCCAAAAGATCTGCATGTAGAGATGCTGCAGGGGGAGATTCACGATAAAAATACATTTGAAAATCCTAATTGTGTAAAGAAAACAGTATTTGAAAAAAGTAGGGTGGAGGGAAATTTGGTGGAATTGGAACTGCCGCCTTGCAGTATAATCTGTTTGGAATGTTCTTTGTAAATGGTGGCTTTGTATATATTTTATTTAAGTTTAGTTATGGTTTGATTTTCGATTTTTAGAATTCTGTCTGCAATTTGTAAGGTAGATGGTTTATGGGTAATAAGTAAAATACATTTTCCCTCTTTCTTTTGTTCTAGTATTGCAGTTAGGACTTTTTCTTCTGATTTGGTGTCTAATGCGGCTGTCGGTTCGTCAAGGATTAAAATGGGTGCATTTTTTAAAAAAGCTCGTGCAAGAGATATTTTTTGTCTTTGACCTCCAGACAGAGAAACTCCGTTTTCTTCTGCATTACGATAAAGAAATATCAGAAATAGCTGCCTGCTGCATAACAGAGAAAATATCTTCTTTTGTACTGTTTAGATTGCCATATTGTATATTTTCGTATACGGAAGTAAAAAATAGATTGTTGTGTTTCGGCGAAACAGAAATATGTTCTCTTAGGATAGAAAGAGGGATTTCTTTGCAGTCAATGCCGCCAACAGATATAGTTTCTTGATGGTCTGTTATCTGTAAAAGTGCTTTATATAGTGAGGATTGGATTCTTTTATAGGAAAGTGCATGGGTACTATAATTGAGGAATGTATGAGCAGTGTTTTGCATGTATATAATAAAGTATCAAAAATAAAAAAACATTTGAATATAAAGCTTTTTACCATAGATAGATTTTGCCAAAGGTAGAAATTCTTGAGGACTATGGAATAGTTCCGACGGATTTAAGAATTGTAAAATTAAAAATAAAGTGAACTTTTTTGATAAAAATTAGAACGGAAAAGCCAGTGTAAGAATACACCGGCTTTTTGTCTTTTAATATAATTCCTATAAGCTCATTTCCTTATAAAAGTTTTCATAAAGTTTAATGGCATCCGCCTCCGTGGTGTCTGCTATGGTGACCATAACTAGATGTAGTAGTTCCGGTATAGGTATTGCTTTGTGTAGTAGAGCGTGGAATAGCAACAGTTATATAACAATTATCGCAGATACCATCTCCGTTTGTATCAATATGAGAGCAGGATGCGTAGTGATGGTTTGCATGATAGGAATGGCAGTTATTGCAGATGCCATATCCATTTATGTCTGGATAATTGCAGTTAGAAGAGTGATGATAAGAACCACCTACAAAGCAGTTGTCACAGATTCCATCCCCGTTTGCATCAATATAAGTACAACTAGAAGAGTGATGATGTGTATTGCTGATATAACAGTTATCACAGATACCATCTTCATTTGCATCTACATAAATACAGTTTACGGAATGGTAATAAGAGCCTCCAATTAAGCAGTTATCACAAATTCCATCCCCGTTTGCATCGATGTAATGGCAGCCTGAGTTGTGATGTGTAGAAGAACCAGTATGGCAGTTGTCACAGATCCCATCCCCGTTTGAATCGATATATCTGCAGTTTGCAGAGTGGGAATAGGAAACGCTGATATGGCAGTTATCGCAGATACCATTGCCGTCAGCATCGACATAGACACAATCGGCCGAGTGATAATATCCGGTGACAGTATGGCAGTTGTCACAGATTCCATCTCCATCAATATCTGTATAAATACAATTTGTTGCATGTGCATAAGAACCATTTGCTTGGCAAGTATCACAAATCCCATCTCCATTTGCATCTACATAAACACAATCTACAGAATGATAGCTGTAGATACTGGCATTATTTGTATCGGTAGAAGCAGGAGCGGCTGCAAGTATATTTGCAGTATTGATACTTGCCATACATAGTAATGCAGCAGTAAAAACACTAGTGATTAATTTTTTCATGTTGGTTTCCTCCATTTTGATAGGTAATTAACAATACAATAGTTTCTATTAGTAGTAATATTATAACATATTATGGAAAAAAGTATAGTGTTTTTTCTATAATTTATAAAAAAGTTTTATTCTATACTATTATAAAATTATTCGGAATATTTCTGTAACCTTTTTTAAAATTTTTTCATCTAATTAGTGTAAAATAAAATCGATCGGTTTATTTTTATTTAAGAAAAAATTGATTCGGGTAAAACTGAATAAAAGGGAAAAACAGAGAGGAAACAGAAAATGAAGAAAGAGCAATTTACAACAGAAGTACTGGCAGCAGAAAAAAGCCTGTACCATGTTGCAAAATCGATTCTAGGCAGCGATGAGGATTGTGCAGATGCCATGCAGAATGCGGTTATGATTGCATTTACCAAATTGGATACGCTGAAAGAAGATGCATTTTTTAAAACATGGCTTACCAGAATTTTAATCAATGAGGCTTATCAGATTGTACGAAAGAGAAAGGAACAAGTATCTTGGGAAGAGTATATGGAAACACAGCCTTCAGAAGAAGCCGGACAGTATTCGGAGATATATGATGCAGTTATGAAATTGGATAAAATCTATAGAATTCCGTTTGTTTTGCATTATGTGGAAGGATTTTCTATCCAAGAAATTAGTCAGATGCTTACGATTTCTGCAGGTACAGTAAAAACCAGACTTTGCAGAAGTCGAAATATGATGAGAGAGGTATTGAAGGGAGAGTATGGTTATGAGTAGTATAAAAGAAAATGAAATGCAGAAATTTCCAGATGTACCAGATTGTGTGCATCAGGCAGTATTGGATGCATTAAAAAAGGTTGAAACGATTTCGGAACAGGAAAAAGAAATTGCACCAAAGAGAGGGCGGCATTATAAAAAACGTGTAATCTTATTGGCAGCAGCGATTATGACAATTTTTGCTACTACAGCTTTTGCTGCTGAATTGTTTTCTTGGAATAAAAGAGCAGTAGAGTTATTTGACAGCAGTAAAGAACTTCAGGATAAATTAGTGGAGGAAGAGATTGCAAAAGATGAGTATGCCAGTGTAACAGAGAATGGATTGACAATTCGTGCAATTCAGACCATACAGGATGCCAACTGTTTTTATGCATTATTTGAAGTAGAGTCAGACGATCCATCAGTACTTTTAGATGAAAATAGCGAGATGGATGTAGTATATGACTGGGGAGGAGAAGAAAGCCCTTTCTGTGCAATGAGTTGGGGTTTTGCAGATGGAGAAAAAGAGGGATCTGGTCGAATGTATGAAATTTTTGGAGTAAAAAATGATAATAACTTAGAGAAAGATCTTGTAATGAATCTTCATTTTTCAGCTTTACGGCAGGGTGGAGAAAAGGCAATGAAGGGAGAAATAGCAATAGAGGGAAATTGGGATTTTTCGCTTGCTGTACATCAGACAGAGGGTATACATTTTTCTCTGGAGCAGGAATTTTCAATTGCAGGATATCAAGTATTAGTGCATGAAATTATCATGTCACCGATTTCGGCTACAATTATTTGTGATGGGGTGGATATCAAAGAAATGGAGCAAGGAGAGGGAATTTGTCTAGATCAGTTGGATACTTTATATCCTATGCTGCTAAATGGGATAGTATATGAGGATGGAAGCATTTTAGATGAAGAGGGAAATCAGGATTTATCAGAGGGATTTTTAGAAAATGGTAATTATTATAAAACATTTCGGCTTTCTAGTGTGGCAGAAGTAGAAAAGGTAACAGAACTTTTATTGGGAGAGCAAAAGGATCGAATTATAATAAGATAAGGGGGGATGCCGAAAGCCGAAGGGAGCTCTATTCCGAGCCCGCTTGCGCTTAGCATTTCCTCATAGCGAACTTGGAATAGAGCTTCCTTTCGCTTTTAGCGTCCCCCTTTAGCAAAAGAGAATGATTTTTCTTGGTGTGGTTTGAGGGGGAATACTTCTGGTAGTAACTGTGTAGTAGACCAATAAAAATCGATTTTCTAAGTTACAGGTGACTATTTGCCCATTTACTGTTTTTATAATGGTATTTCTTGCAATATTTAAACGTAGAGATCCGTCTATAGCGATAAGGTTTTGATCAAAGTAATTTAGCATTACATTTTCATCTCGTCCGATGACAGTAACGATTTTTGCATAATACTGCGGCGGAAAGATCAGAGGAACTGGTAAGCTGCTGTCATAAAATGCAGCTACCCGCATACCTGATCGGAGTTGTCGGCTGTCGATTACAAGTGTTTCTGAATTAATGGTAAAGTTTACAATACCGTTTTCCGTGCGGATAGACATCATTTGGCTGCAGCAGCTTCCTCCTCTTCCGATATTGAGGATTGTGCCTATAATTGGGATATAAGTTGTATTTGCCATAAAAAATCCTTTTTTCTTTAATTTATGTGTCAGAGAAGGAAAGCGTTCCTGTGTATTATGACAATGGAGAAATTTGATTTGTCGGTGGCAGGCAGGTATGATCTTTGCAGCGATAGTAGGTTGTTTGGTTATGAAGTAACGGATATTCCTTAGTAGGGCAGGATAGTATTTTTATAATGGCATAGAGAGGCAGTTTGGGCAGAATGGCTTCTTTTGTATCTTTTTTTGACAGTACCACAGTTATTTTTTCTGGAGGATAGGAATAAAAAAGCAGTGCAAGAAGAAACATGCTATGTCCTGTCGGATAGGGCTCTGCTTGCGAGGATAAAAAGGCAAGCAGTTTTTTTGCAGTGGTTTGATAATATTCTTTTTCTGTTATATGGGAAAGTTGTACAAGGCAGTAAGCCATAACAGAATTTCCGCTTGGCAGAGCGCCGTCATAGGTTTCTTTTGGTCTGGCAATTAATTTGCTGTTTTCTGATCCATATAGAAAATAGCCTCCGCCTTTTGGATCGGCAAATTGCCTTTGTGCTTCCTGACAGATTTGTTCTGCCTGTGTTAGATATTCAGGCAGAGAGGTTACTTGATACAGACAGATTAATGCTGCTGTATAGTAGGCATAATCTTCTAAAAAACCTTTGGTAAGAGCAGGATTTTCTTTCGAAGTATTGTTATGGCAAAAAGGTTTACAGCAGCTAACATAGAGAATCGAACCATTTTTTAGATATTTTTCAATCGAACGGCAGGCATTTTCTGCTGCTGTAAGGTATTCTTTTTTTCCTGTAATTTGATATAAAAAAGAGAGAGCAGCTATCATAAGAGAATTCCATGAAGTCAAAATTTTGTCGTCTAAATGAAGAGAAAAACGGGATTTTCGATATTGGTATAAAGCTGCTTTTTCTGATTCAAAGGGATCGAAAATTTGATTTTCATTTAAAAGATTTGGAATATTTTTTCTTTCAAAATTTCCATTTTTTGTAATGCCAAAGTAGTCACAAAAGGCAGAACCTGTTTTTTCACCCAAAATATCACAGATTTCTTTATAATCCCAGATATAGAATTTTCCCTCTTCTCTTTCACTGTCAGCGTCTTGAGCCGAATAGAATACCCCTTCTTCCCCGGTCATTTCCCGAAGAATATAGCAGGCTGTTTTTTCAGCGGTATCTAGAAAAACAGGATCATTTGATATTTTATATGCAATAGAATAAGATAGTATCAGCAAAGCGTTGTCATAGAGCATTTTTTCAAAGTGAGGAACTAAATAGTATGGATCGGTAGAGTAACGGGAAAATCCATAACCGATTTGATCAAAGAGCCCACCTCGCCGCATTTTTTCTAATGTGATACTTGCCTGTTTCCATGCATTGGGATCTTGGTAGAGATGGGAATACAGCATAAGAAAGATAAGGTTGTGAGGCATAGGAAACTTTGGAGCTTCACCAAATCCGCCATAGTTAGGATCAAAACTTTGAGAAAAGGATTTTGCCGCTAATCTGGCAAGTCTATTACAATAGGAGGGAAGAGAAAGGTCATTTTGTATATTGTTTGGAGCGGAATTATTATTTTGTGTATGGAGAAAAGTAAGAATGGTTTCTGCAGATTTGATAAGTTCAAGACGCTGTGTATTCCATTTATCTGCAATAGCAAGCAGCAGATCGCCAAAGCCTATCATACCGGGACGAGATAGAGGAGGATAGTAAGTGCCAGCAAAAAAAGGTTTTTGCTCTGCGGTCATAAAGATGCTCATAGGCCATCCGCCGCTGCCAGTAAGTGCTTGGCAGACAGACATATATACACTGTCAATATCTGGTCGCTCTTCTCGATCTACTTTAATAGAAATAAAAAATTGATTTAATATATTTGCAATATCAATATTTTCGAAACATTCATGTGCCATAACATGACACCAATGGCAGGTACTATAGCCGATACTTAAGAAAATAGGTTTGTCCTCTTGTTTTGCTTTTTGAAATGCTTCTTTTCCCCAGGGATACCAGTCTACCGGATTTTGAGCGTGTTGTAAAAGATAGGGGCTGCTTTGTTCTTTTAGATGATTAAAATAGGGATTCATAGATTTTTCCTTTCTTTTTCATTATTTTAAGTTACAATCTCCGTTAGCCGGATTATCCAATAGTGTTCCGTTTTCTGTAAATCGAGAACCATGGCAGGGGCAATCCCAAGAATGTTCTGCAGAATTCCATTTTAGGGCACAGCCAAGATGCGGACATCGTTTTCTGGTTGGAGTAAGCAGATTCAGGATAGATTCCCAGCTATTTTTCAGAAGCTGAAGCCGAACAATACTTCTAGAAGGGCGAAAGATAGATGCAAAGGGATTCTCCTTTTCTGCTAATTGGTCAGAAAGAATCATAGCCGCTAACATAGAAGAACTGATGCCCCATTTTTGAAATCCAGTTGCCACATAACACTGAGGCATATTTTTGGAATATAGTCCAATATAGGGAACTTGATCCAATGTCATACAGTCTTGTGCTGCCCAATAAGCTTTTTCTATTGAGGAAGGATAATATTTTTCGGCAAATTCACGGAGTTCCTGCCAATTTCCGCCCTTTTTTCCGGTACGATGAGAACCGCCGCCAACAAGAAGAAGGTCTTTATAATTGCGAAAGGACATTCCTTTCGATGCTTCATCCACATAGATACCATGGAGCTTGGCAGCATGTTCAAGCGCAACTACATAGGAACGATGCTGATACATTTTTAAAAAGTACATGCCATGTTTGTTGTCAATCGGAAAATGAGTGGTTATAATCAATCGCTGATAGCGTATATTTCCTTGATCGGTGACAGCAATATTGGGGGCAAGTTCTTTTATAAAAGTATGTTCATAGATTGCTAAATTTTGTGCTATTTGAGCAAGAAATTTCAGAGGATGAAATTGTGCCTGCTGTTCAAAGCAGATTGCGCCGACAGTCGAAAACGGAAGTTCTTTTACCTCTGTAAATTTAAAAGGAAATCCTATTTGTTGTAAAGCATCTGCCTCTTTTTCCAATTTTTTTCGATTGTCAATAGAATAAACATAGGAGGGTTTTTCTTCAAAATCACAATCTATTGTCTGACAAAGTGCAAAGTATTTTTTTACTGCAGTTTGATTTGCCTGTAAATATAATTTGGTTTTTTCTAATCCAAATCTTTTTAGCAGTTTATGGTAGATTAGACCATGCTGAGAAGTAATTTTGGCAGTGGTGTTTTTTGTAATCCCTGAGCAGATAGTTTGCCCTTCTGCCAAGATATAGTCAATTCCCTTTTCCTGTAAAAAATAAGCACACAAAATCCCTGTAATACCGCCGCCTATAATTAATACATCTGTCTTAATATCATCCTTTAAAGTATGAAAATGAGGAAGCATAGTATACTCAGACCAAATTGAATCCATAAATAAAATCCTTTCATTGATTAAATACATGTACCAGATAAGATAGGTACATTTTGTGTAATTTATAGATATTTATTCTTTGATAGAATTTTTTTGTTATTTCTCAGGTGAGGAAATTAAGAATTAGAATTTGCAAAATAGAAAGAAAAAAGGGAGAAGAATTTCCTATTTACATGGTAGGATTTCGCAGAGTATTCCACTCTATGAAAACAGA
>CAJUGZ010000040.1 GCA_910585855.1 uncultured Lachnospiraceae bacterium
ATACCGTCAAATTTCTGGTCAAATTATTTAAAAAGTCTTGTTTTTATGGGAAAAATCTCTGTTTTCATAGAGTGGAATACTCTATGAAATCCTACTAAATCAATAGGGAACGAGTGTGTATGATGAAGGAGGAGAAAAAGGGACATATTATTTTGACATATCGGTTGCGTTTTTATGATAAGCATCTGGATTGGCTTTGGCAGACAAAGATTCTTTATAATAAGGTGGTAGAGCATTATTGTAAGCTGTTGATGGAGCATTTGGAATTGTTGAATTTTGGCAGTTATGATTTGATGCGGGAATTGGAAATGATGTCTGTTGGAACAAAGGAAATGAAAAGAAATGGGCAGATTGTACCATATTCACTGCATGATTTTCCAACCATTCCGCTTTATTTTCGAAGAGCTGCTATTAATTGTGCAATTAGTTTAATGCGTAGCTTTCAGATACAGAATCCGAAAGCACCATTATCCGTGGAAGGTCAGGATTTGATTTCTTCCAGAGTTCCTGTATTTTCTGTATCTCCGGTTTATTATAAGGGAATGTATAAGGAAATAACAGAGAATTCGATTTGGTTAAAGGTATTTACCGGAGAAAGATGGGTTTGGAATTGTTATCGTTTTAGCGGACGTCCTTTGCCAAAGGATGCAGTTCTTTTATCGCCTGTGATTTGTATAGAGAAAAAACAGGCTTATCTGCATGTACCAGTTAAAAAAATGGTGGACGATATTCGGACTGTAAAGGAGCGGATACAGGCAGGGACACGGATTTTGGCAGTTTCTTTTCCGGGAAGTGACAGTATTGCTGTGGCAGCAGTGATGACATGGGAAGGAGGATTTGAAAAAGCAATGTTTTTTCATGGCGGTTCAGAATTGAAGGCTAAAAGGAATCAATTAAAGCGCCGTCTAAAGAAGATAAAAAGACCAAAAATGCAAAATGAATGGAATGAAGCAATAGGAAAACGTTATCGGGAGAAAATACAAAATATTAATGAGTATTATGCACATTTGATTAGCCGAAGAATTTTGGATTATTGTATGAAACAAAAGATAAAGGTGATTGTTGTACCAAAGTATCAGCATACGATTGATTTTTCTAAGAAACAATATCTTGAAACGGATGCTTATGAGTGGATTGGAAGAAAAATAATCCGTTTTTTGAAATATAAAGCGTTTTCAGAGGGAATTTTAGTAAGTACTGTTCCGACAATACATATTTCTGACTGTTGTAGTGAATGTGGTGCTAAGATTAAGCGTTATAATGAGGGACATATACCGAATAAAAATTATTTTGGCGGGCAGTTATTTTTCTGTCCGAATGGACATCGGGGGAATAGTGGGCTGAATACGGCTAGAAATGTAGGAAAGCGGTTTTTCTCTTATTATGAAGAGTGGTTGGCTGAAAAAGACGAAGGGAAAGAGTAGAAAATTATTTTTTATTATAATTAAAAATTAGACGAGGTATTTTAATAACCGATTACAAAAAATTTAAATATGAAATTGACAGCAAAACTGCTGTTCAATATAAAATTCGGGGAAACTGCGAATAAGAATATAGAGAAATTCTCTGTATTTGAGGGTACAGCACCGCCCAGATCGTATGGTAACAGTACGGCAAAAGAGAAAGGAAACTTCGGTTGTGCTGAGAGGTATAAAAATGAAAGAAATATCTGTAATTATTCCGGCTTTTAATTGTGGAAAATATTTGCCCTGCGCCATTGATTCTGTTATGAAACAGGGGATTGATTTGGAAATTATTCTTGTAGATGATGCTTCTACGGATAATACAGAGCAGGTAGTTCAGAAGTTGAAAAAGAAAAGTCAATACCCGATTTGTTATATAAAAAATTTTAAAAATATAGGGGTTTCTGCTTCTAGAAATAAGGGAGTCCAATATGCGCAGGCAGGTTATATTGCTTATTTAGATGCAGATGATTGGTGGGAAAGTGAAAAATTAAAAAAGCAAATAAGGAAATTAAAAGAATCGGGTGGTATTTTATGCTATACCGGAAGAGAGCTTTTTCGAGAGGACGGAAGCAAAACCGGAAGGAAAATTGCAGTTCCTCCAAGGGTGGATTTAAAAAAACTTTTGTATACCAATTATATTCCCTGTTCTTCCGTTGTTTTAAAAACAGAAGTGGCAAAAGAATTTCCTATGGAACATGATGAGGTACATGAGGATTATCTTACATGGCTTCGTATTGTAAAAAAATATGGCTGTGTTTATGGAATTAATGAACCTCTTTTAAAAAGCAGATTGACAAAAAACGGAAAGTCGAGGAAGAAAAGAAGAAGTATCATTATGACTTATGGTGTCTATCGATGTTTTGGTATAGGAAGAAAAAAGGCTGTTTGGTATACAGGAAATCATTTAATTCGAAGTCTGCTGCGCTATCAGACAGGGAGAAGATAAAATGAAGATTAAGATTTTACAAGTAGTCGATCAGTTAAGCAGAAAAAGTGGGGTTAGTTCTGTGGTAATGAATTATTATCAATATTTGGATAAAGAAATTTATCAGATTGATTTTATGGTAAATCAGCCAGTGGAACAGCGATTAAAAGAGCAAATTGAAAGAAATGGAAGTCAGATTTTTCTTATGCCAAAACTTTGTACAAAAAATATAATAGCGTATCCAAAGGCACTGCAATTATTTTTTAGGGAGCATAGCGATTATCAAATTATCCATGGTCATGTGGCAAATGCGGCCGCTTTTTATATGAGGGCAGCAAATAAGGCAGGGATAGCGGTTCGAATCCTTCATGCACATAATTCCTGCGGAGCAGATCAATTTGTAAAAAGGGTAAGAAACAGGTTATTGGCAGAAATCGGAATAAAAAATGCAAATTATTATACAGCATGCGGAAAAATGGCTGCTATATATCTGTATCGAACAGAAACGGGAATTAAAATTATTCCAAATGCAGTGGAAGGAAATCGTTATCGGTTTCAGATAAGGGTAAGAGAAAAAATGCGTCTTCAGTATTGGCTGCAGGACAGATATGTATTAGGGCATATAGGACGATTTTGTCCGCAGAAAAATCAACAGTTTTTAATTGCTTTGATAAAACAGTTGATTTGTGAAAAACGGACACAAAAAAGACCACATTTGCTTTTAATCGGGGATGGAAAAGAGAAGAAAAAGATTTGCCGGTTGATAAAAGAACAGGAATTAAGAGAGGATGTTACCATATTAAGCAGCAAGGCAGAGATTGAGAATTATTATCAGATGATGGACTGTTTTCTGCTGCCGTCTTTATTTGAAGGAGTTCCTTTGGTTGGAGTAGAAGCACAGTTTAATGGACTGCCTTGTATTTTTTCTGAGCAGGTGACACGAGAGATTGCATCGAAACAGGTACAATATATCGGATTAGAAAAGAAGGAGAAATGGATAGAGGCAATACAGAAGTGTGAAGGAAAAGAGCGTAAAATTCAAAATTTAAAAAATTACCAGATTGAAGAAGCAGTAAAGGAATTAGAGGAGTTTTATCAGCAGTGTTGTATGGAAAAAGGATAAAAAGAAAGGATTGCGTTGGCAGAACGTGCTATGGAAAAAAGGGTTATTGTATATCAGGCAACACATAAGCAGGTTTGTAAGAAAGAAAATGATTATATGATTCCGATTCAGACAGGAGCGTCACTGACAAAAAAGAGGATTGCTGATCTGACAGATAATACAAAGATTCATATATCAGATAAAAATAAAATATACTGTGAACTTACAGCACTTTATTGGGGATGGAAAAATGGAAACAGCAGAATATGGGGGCTGTGTCATTATAGAAGGAAATTTTCTTTTCGAAATCGGCAGGAGATAGAGAAGATTTTGCAGAGATATGATTGGATTGTGCCAATACACTATTGTTTTCGGAATACATTAGAAAGGGAATATCAAAAGGTACATAGAAAAGAGGATTTAGAGCTTTTAAAAGAAGTATTAAAACAGAAAAAAGATGGTTCTTATGAAGCTGTTTTAGAGGTGTTATCATCCAATAAATTATATCCATATAATATGCTGATTGCTGCACGAGAAGAGATGGAATTTTATTGTGAATGGCTGTTTGATATTTTATTTCGAATTGAACAGGAAAGAGGAGAGAGGGAAGATTCTTTTTATCAGCAGCGTTATATTGGTTTTTTGGCAGAGCGGCTGATGACAGCTTATATTTGGAAAAATCATTTAAAGGTATATGAGGATAACCTTATCTATGAAGAAAAGGGATATAGCAGAAAGCGAGAGATTCACAGCAGGATCAATAATAAAATTTTTTTATTAAAAAGGTTTGGTGAGGAAAGATGGTGCTGCAGCAATTCACATTTCCAGAAGAGGGAAGAGCAGGGGTAGAGGAGTTATATTTAAAAATTTTTGGAGATGCACGGCGAAATGGGGAAAAGATACAATTAATGCAGAAAGCTTCACTGCAGACAGATACTTATTTTAATGGCTTTTTTTCAGAAGAATGGAAGAAATATACGGATTTGTCTAAAATAGGCTGTACAGTGGAAGTACAGGGGAATTGTATAGTAGAAGTGTTTGCAGTAAAGAAAAAGGGAAACGGCAAAAAAGAACAAGTATTAAAACGTCAGCATTATCAATCAAAGGAGAGGGGAAAGGTAAGATTTTCTTTTTCTTTATCGGAACTTTCAGGAATGATTGCAGTTCGGGTAATTGCGGTAAAAAATACGTTGTTTTACGGCGGTACTTGGAAATATAAAAAATGTTTGGAAGATGGCGGATTAGAAAAAACGATACAGATTGCACTTGTAATTTGTACTTATCATAAAGAAAAGGAATTATTGCGGAATCTGGATTATTTGCAAAAGACGGTTTTAAAAAATTTTAAAAGTCCTCTTTTTGGAAAAATTCATATTTATATAGTGGATAATGGAAAAACCATTTCTTTACAGGATCAAAATATACAAGTAATTGCTAATCGAAATACCGGAGGTTCGGGAGGATTTGCCAGAGGAATGGAAGAGGCGGTAAAAGAGAAGGAACGGTACGGTTTTTCTCATATTTTATTGATGGATGATGATGTCATAATTGAAAAATCCTCTTTGGAAAAAACACTGGCACTTCTTTGTTGTATAAAAGAAGAATATCGGCAAAGTTTTATTGGAGGGGCTATGCTTCGGCAGGATTATCCTTGGATACAGCATGAGGCAGGCGGGATATGGAAAGACGGGAGATTAAAAGCAATAGGGCAGCGGCAGGATTTGAGGAGGACAGAAGTGTTGCTGCAAAATAGAAAAAAGAAGGAAAAGCCGAATTATGCAGCTTGGTGGTACTGCTGTATACCCCTGCAATATGTAGAAAAGAATGGTTATCCTATGCCGTTTTTTCTTCATTTTGATGATGTAGAGTATAGTCTTCGAGGAAAGCAAGAACCGATTTATCTGCATGGAATTGGGATATGGCATGAACAGTTTGAGCAGAAGAGAGGGTCGGCTTTAGTCTATTATGATATGAGAAATACTTTGTTTACTTATTGTATGTATGGGGATATGAGAAAAAAATGGAAGATATGGAAACTGGTTTTATATGAATGGTATCAGGCGGTTTCTAGATATCGTTATAAAGATATAGAGCTGATTTTTAAGGCAGTTAAAGATTATAAAAAGGGTATAGTGTGGCTGCAGAAAGCAGATGCAGAAGAATTGCATAAAATAATCTGCCGTATGGGCTATCAGTGGAAGCGGCAGGAACAGATAAAAGATTTTGAAAAGGAAGTACAGAAGGAAGAATTGTATAAAAACAGTGAAAGTGTATGGAAGCGGATATGGCGGATTTTTACCATAAATGGAAATATTTTTTCTGCCAAAAGAGGAACAGGATATCTTCCATTGGGTGCGTCATTGGATCGGTTTTATCGATTAAAACGAGTTTATCTTTATGATCCGTCTACTGGGTTGGGAGAATGGGTAGAAAAAGATTGGATAGAGCTGGTAAAAGGATGTAAGAGAGGAATAGAGATGATAGTACTTCTTTTTAAAAAGAAAGGATAGCGATATGGAGTTGATAAAAAGGCGAATTATGGTTTGTTATCAATATCGAAGTTTATTTCAGGAATTGGTTATAAAGGATATTAAATTAAAGTATAGGCGAAGTTTTTTAGGGTATTTTTGGAGTATTTTAAATCCGCTTTTAACTATGTTGGTATTGGTCATTGTATTTTCTAATATGTTTCGGTTTGATATTGAAAACTTTCCGGTATATTTGATTATTGGACAGACTTTATTTGCTGCGATGAATGAAGCAACTACTATGGCGATTTGGTCAATTACAGGAAATGCTTCTTTAATAAAGAAGGTATATGTTCCAAAGTATATTTTTACTATGTCACGTGTAAGCAGTTCATTGATTAATTTTTTGTTTTCTTTGGTAGCGATGATTCTTGTATTTTTATGGTGCAGAGTAACATTGAATTGGTGTTTTTTGTGGATACCAGTGGTGATTTTTCAAGTTTATTTGTTTAGTCTTGGGTTGGGGTTATTTCTTGCACAGGCAGCGGTGTTTTTTCGGGATATTCAATATATTTATAGTGTAATTTTAACAGCATGGATGTATTTAACGCCGATTTTTTATCCGATTGCACAGCTTCCTTTGTGGCTTCAGAAGGGGATTGCAGCGTATAATCCTATGTATTTTTATATTACACAGTTTCGATGTGTGGTAATGGAGCAGGCTATGCCAGATGGCAGATTGATTGGGGTCGGATTTTTTGCAGCGATTTTGGCATTGCTGCTTGGATTGTGGTCGTTTGAAAGAACACAGGATAAGTTTATTTTGTATATATAAAGGAGAATGGGAGAAATAGATGGAAGAAACTGTGATTCAGATTGATCAGGTAACGGTGCGTTTTAATATGGCTTCGGAACGGATTGATAATTTAAAAGAATATTTTGTGAAATTACTAAAACGACAGTTGATGTTTCAGGAGTTTTTAGCATTGAAAAATATTAGTTTTCAGGTAAAAAAAGGGGAGTCTTGGGGAATTATTGGTACAAATGGTTCGGGAAAATCAACGTTGTTAAAATTGATTTGCGGGATTCTGAAACCTTATAAGGGCAGTGTTGCGATTCATGGTACAATAGCGCCTTTGATTGAATTAGGAGCAGGTTTTGACAGTGAACTGACAGCAAAGGAAAATATTTATTTAAATGGGGCTGTATTGGGACATTCCAGAAAGTATATGCAGAAATTTTTTAATGAAATCGTGGATTTTGCGGAGCTTTGGGAGTTTTTGGATATGCCGATTAAAAATTATTCATCTGGTATGGCGGCTCGCTTGGGATTTTCGATTGCAACGGTAGTAAGACCAGAGATTTTGATTGTGGATGAAGTGTTATCGGTAGGAGATTATGCCTTTCAAAAAAAGTGTGAAAGACGGATGAAGGAAATGTTAGAAGAGGGAACAACGCTTTTATATGTTTCTCATTCGATTGATTCCGTAAAGGATCTTTGTAATCATGTATTGTGGTTAGATAAAGGGAGCAGCAGAATGATTGGAGATGCGGTACAGGTTTGTGATGCTTATATGTTGGAGCAGGATAAAAGAGAATAAGAAAGGGTATAGAAAAAGTTATGAAAATACAAAATTTGATTTTTCCAAAGGAAGATATTTGTACAAAAAGGGATCTTTATGTTCGTTTGGATGAAAAAGCACAGCTTTATATGGATTTGTCAGAAATTCGGTTTCGAAAATATGGAACAGCGCATTTTGATACTTATTTTAATAGTTTTTCAGCGGAAAAGTGGTTTCAGTATACAGATGTGAAAAAAATAAGTTTGGTATTATATTTAAAAGGAAAGTTTTTGCTTACAATTCGGCATAAGGAGAGAGTTTATCCTAATCTAGTAAATGAAACAGTGCTGCATGAAGTAGAAATTAGCAGTACAGAAAAAGGGGAATATATCTTTCCGATTCAAACTTCTTTAAAAAATGGAATGTATGCATTTTCTTTGAGGGCTTTGGAGCAAAATTCGGTATATTACGGCGGATATTATGATGCACAAGTGGAAAGGAAAAATCATGTTAATTTAGGAATTGTGATTTGTACTTATAAGAGGGAGTCTTTTGTTCTCAAAAATTTAGCTTCTATTAAAAAAGAAATTTTGGAAAATTCAGATTGTATTATGCAGGATCATTTGGAGGTTTTTATTACAGATAATGCGAAGACATTAAAGCGGAAGGAACTGGAAGGTTCGAAAGTACATATTTTTCCAAATAAAAATGTTGGAGGTGCCGGAGGTTTTACCAGAGGAATGATTGAGGTATTGGAATATAACAAAAAAGAGAAGAAACCAATTACCAATGTACTTTTAATGGATGATGATGTTTGTATTGAAACAGAGGCACTCTATCGAACTTATACCCTTTTGACTGTTTTAAAAGAAGATTATAAGGATTCTTTTATTGGCGGGGCAATGCTGCGTTTGGATTTTCCAGAAATTCAAGTAGAGGCGGGAGCTGCATGGAATGGAGGAAAATTGATTTCTAGAAAGGGAAATTTGAATTTAATTTATTGTGAAGCTTGTCTATTTAATGAGATTGAGGAATATTATGAGTTTCAGGCATGGTGGTATTGTACAATACCAATTCGTGTAATAAGAGAAGATAATCTGCCGCTTCCGATTTTTATTCGGGGAGATGATGTGGAATATGGGCTGCGGAATATGAAACATTTGATTCTTATGAATGGAATCAGTCTTTGGCATGAGCCTTTTGAACGCAAGTATTCGTCTTCTATGTTCTATTATATACTTAGAAATCGAATGATTGATAATGCTGTTCGGAAAATTAATTATACACAGAAAGAGATGTATGAAGAGTTAAAACAACAAGTAATAGATGAAACACTGAAGTTTCGATATAAAAATGCCCATCTTTTAATGGATGGGGTAGAGGATTTTTTGCGTGGAGTGGATTGGTTTTTGAAATTGGACGGGGAAAAGAAACATCAGGAAGTAATGGCAAAGGGATATCGTTTAAAGGAGCAGGGGGATCTGATGGATTATGGGCTTTACGAATTTGAACGAAATCGGGGGGAAGGAAAAAAGCAGTATATGAAAAGAAAACTGTCCTGTAATGGTTTGTTATTAACTCCAAATCATAATACGATTGTACCGCTTAATGAAGCACGTATTATTAATTTTCATCGGGCGAATCGAGTATTTCATTATGATTATTATAGCCGAAAAGGGTTTTATACAAAGTGCGATAAAAAGGAAATTTTAAAGTGTTTTCAGCGGCTTAGGAAGATAAAAAAGCTTAGTATGCAGAGATATGATAAATGTGTAAAGGAATTTTATACACGGCAGAAGGAATTTACAAATCTAACATTTTGGAAGAAATATTTAGGGATTTAGTTTGTAAAATAAAGTGGAGAAAGTTGTATGAGAAAGAAAATTTATATTGGTATTTTGCTATTAGGGGTTTTAGCTATAGGAGGAGTTAGTGGTTTGGCTTATCGAGGAGGTCAAATAAAAGAAAGCGTTCCTCAAATAGAAACAGAACAGGAAAGTATAGAAAATGAAAATAGGGAAGAATTAGAGAATACAGAAAATGTGTTGGTATTTTCTAGTGATATTAATATGGATATTTTAAGTCGTCATGGATTGCCGGGTTTTGAAAGAATGAAAGAGGAGGATCAGATGACACTTGTGGATTCACTGCAGGTAATAAAAAAGGCAGAAGCATTGGGAATTGAGAAAGAAAGATTTTTATATCCAGAGTTAAATTTAATCGAAACAGAAGAAAAATGTGCAAAAAATAAGATAGATCGTTCTGATTGTACAAAACAAGTAGTATATGAAGGTAATTCTTCTGTTGAACTCCAAAAACTAATAGAAGAGAATCCAAATACTGTGATTGAAATTCGCTCAGAATATATTGAAGTGACAGAAAGTATTTATTTAAAGAATCATACCTATTTAATTGGCAATGGGGTAAATTTGATTGGAAAAGGGGTAAAATTTATATTTTTAGCGGATTCCGTTGAAGGTATTTTTCTAGATTCTGTTCAGATAAGCGGAGAGGCAGAATATGGTATTTATATTGTAAACAGCAAAAAAATAGCAGTTCAAAATTCTCTTATACGGGGATTGGAACAAAAGGCAGTTTGTATTGTTGGTGAAAATCAATTTATTGAAATTCAGAACAATATATTTCAGGAAAATGGGGCTGGCGGAATCTGGATTTCGGGAAATACTTCTTATTGTTTGATAGAGGAGAATGAGGTTAGTGGAAATTATGGAACATCAAATTGGATGGCAGGAATTGTTTTAACTAATATAGAATTACAAGATCCAATGAATATATGGCAGACATTTGATGATGCACATCATTTTCCTTATAAAGAGAATTTATATACGCAGACAAAATGTCCTTATGAAATTATAGTAAGAGGGAATAAGGTTTTGGAAAATAATGCTTCTGGTATTTATTCGGATGGTGCTTATCTTTGCTATATTGTAGAAAATCAAGTAAAAGAGAATGACAAGGAAGGAATTTGCTTGGATTATGGAACGATTGGATTTTATTTAAAAGAGAATATTTTTGACGGAAATGGAGAGAGGAAACGTCAAACAGATGAAGATTTAAGAATGGATTTTGTACTGGATGCCGGAAAAATGGAAAATGGTTCAGCAAAATCCAAGCTGCCGGGAGTTTCTCTAGATAATACTGCCTATAATATATTGGAAAATAATGTCGTAATCAATAATTTTGGCGGTGGTATTAAGATGGTAAGAACTACTGTTCGGAGTTTGATTATGGAAAATATTATAAAAGATAATAATAAAGGACAGAATGATGTATTTCATTTTTTTGGAGTTGAAGTAGGGGCAGCCGTTGCTGATGTAGAATCTACGGATATGGATTTTACGCCGGATTATGAAAATATTATATGCAGAAACATTATATCTGGTGATCACTATTCTGGTGTATTTATTGGAGAGGAGTGTTATGTAAATGATGTATTTGATAATGTGATTATGGAACCTCAGATGTTTGCGATTGAGGCAATAAGTTTACAGTTTAATAGTATTGTAAATAATATATCGAATTCTGGGGTGAGGAATGAGTATCAATAGAGGTTAGAAAATAGGAAGGATTTTATATAAAGACTATGAAAGGAAAACAAGAATGTATTACAAAACGGAGTATAGAGTTATTTCTTATTACTTTACTTTTAGAAGTAACGATTTTTAATTTTCGTTATTGGGAATCTTTAACATTTAAATCACAGACAGATTTTAATTTTTATATGACAAAAGGAATACAGAAAACAGAAGAAGGGTATTACAAAATAATTGATTCAGAAAATGCTTATATCGATATTGTAGATTTTCAAGCTAATATTAAGAATTTATACTTAAATATTATACCAATAGATGGAGTCTGTACACAGATTGAAATTACTGCGGATGATGCGGCAAATAGTTTTGGATTTTATTTGGGTGAAACAGTTCTTGTTTCTAGTGTGAAAAGTAGTCAATATGTAAGATTACATTTAAATGGAATGACAAATTATATTAGGGTGAAAATAAAGCAGCCAAATGATTTTTTGTTTTATTTAGAGCAAATTGGTTTAAATAAAGTTCGACCATTTGAATTTTCATGGTTACGAATAATAATGGTATTTGCTTGTATCGTATTTTTTTGGTTGTTTGGTTCTAAGTCTAGAGTTTATTCTTCTAATTTAATACTTGATAAAAAGTGGAAAAAAGTAGGGCTAATTTGTTATGTGGCAGTTCATATAATAATTATTATTTTATTAAGTCAGTTAATAAATCCAGATAAAACTCTTCAGGCATCTATTGATAGAAATGGTTGGCCTGCATATGGTCAATATAATGAATTAGCAGATGCATTAATAAAAGGTCAAGTATATTTGGATCGAGAACCGCCAAAGTCATTAGAGATGGCATCAAATCCTTATGATGGAGGGTTACGATGGAAAGCTGTGGTTGAAGAAGGCAGGGAGATGTTTGACTATGATTATGCATATTTTAATGGAAAATATTATAGTTATTTTGGACCTGTACCAGCTTTTTTATTTTTTATTCCATATAAATTAATAACAGGAACACATGTTAAAACATGGGATGTGGTAACGTTTTGTACAATATTGTTTTGTATAGCAGGATTTTGGTTTATTTATGAGTTAGGAAAACAGTATTTTAGCAGCTTAAGTTTTGGAATGTATTTATTGATGTCATCTTTTTATATTTTTGGTAGTGGGATCGTGTATTTGGTTTATTTAGGAATTGTATATTCTGTACCTATTATTACTAGTTTATTGTTCGGAACAATAGGTCTTGCCTGTTGGGTAACTGCAAAGAGTAGTGTTTATTTAAGAAAGAAATTTTTGTTAATAGGTGCATGTTTTATTGCTTTAATTATAGGGTGCAGACCACAGATGGCTATTATATGTTTGTTAGCTTTTCCAATATTTTGGGATGAAATTATATATAAAAGATTATTCTTTTCAAAAAAGGGTATGGGCAATACACTGTGTGTAATAATTCCATTTATATTTGTAGGTTTTTTGATTATGTATTATAACTATGTTCGTTTTCAATCGCCTTTTGATTTTGGAGCAAATTATAATTTAACAAGTAATGATATGACACACCGTGGGATTGTATTAGATAGGGTCTTTTTAGGAAGTTTTGTATATTTATTTCAACCACTAAATATTATTCCAAAATATCCATTTATGCAAACAGTTAATGTAGCTAATGATTATTTAGGTTTTACTTATGCTGAACCGTTATTTGGAGGATATTTTATATTAAATATTTTGGGAGGATTTAGTTTAATGATTTTTAGATTTAAAAAATTATTAAAGGAGAATCATATTTATGGTTTAGTAATATTAAGTTTTCTTTTTTCTATTATTATAATGATTGCAGATATTCAGATGGCAGGATTAACACAACGTTATATGAGCGATTTTGGATGGTTAATTACTATTTCAGCAATAGTACAAAGTTTTTTGTTAGAAAAGTTATCGTTAAAATATAATGCAGAAAGTATATTAAGGAGAATTGTACAAATTTTAATGTTTCTATCAATATTTTTAAATTTATGGAATGTATTGATAGTAGATAGATATTTTTCATTGATATATATAAGACCAACTTTGTTTTATATGATAAAACATTCATTATTTTTTGAATAGATTAGATTAAATTTTATATTTAAATATTAAAGATAATATTGTTTTGCTATCTAACGTATTAATATTAAATATTTGGAGTATACAGAAAAGGTTTATATAAAATTTAAAATAAAAAGAAAAAATAAAAACAGGAAGGAAGAAAAATGAAAAAGGAAGATTATACATTATCCATTATTATTCCTTGTTATAATGAGGAAAAAAATATCGAAAAAATTGTAAAAAAAGTTTTAAAATCACCTATTAAAAAGAAAGAAATTGTTATAGTAGATGATAAAAGTACAGATAGTACCAGAGAAATTTTAGAAAGTAAAATTCGTCCATTGGTAAGTAAAATTATTTATCATAAAGTGAATGGAGGGAAGGGAGCAGCGTTAAAAACGGGTTTTTCTCATGCAACAGGTGATATTGTTATTGTTCAAGATGCAGACCTAGAATATGATCCAATGGAATATCCTAGAGTAATTGCACCGATTTTAAATGGAGAAGCAGATGTTTGTTATGGTTCACGATTTTTAAAAAGTAAAGCAAAGGGATATAAGGCAAATCAACTGGCAAATAAATTTTTAACCGCATTGTCTAATTTTTTTACAAAGCTGCATTTGACGGATATGGAAACTTGTTATAAGGCATTTAAACGAGAAATTATTCAGTCTATTGATATTCAAGAAAAAAGATTTGGTTTTGAGCCAGAGATTACTGCCAAAGTAGCAAGAATGAATGTAAGGGTAAAGGAAGTTGCCATTTCTTATTATCCTAGAACAAATGAAGAAGGAAAAAAGATTGGCTTTAAAGACGGACTTCGTGCCATTTATTGTATTTGGAGATATCGAAAATAATGGATAAGAAAATGTGGAAAAGTATCAAACAGTTTTTTTCTTATTTTTTTGTGGGTGGAATGGCTGCTCTGGTAGAATGGGGTATGTTTTTTATATTTTCGAATCTTTTACATATCTATTATCAGGGTGCAACGATTTTGGCGTTTCTTTTTTCTACAATGACAAATTGGTGGTTAGGAAGGAACATTACTTTTAAAGATTCTGCTTATCAATCCCAAAAAAGGAAAGAATTGATTCTTATTTTTGCGGTAAGTGCAATTGGTTTGTTTTTGAATATGATATTGATGTATGTATGGGTATCTTTGCTAGGGATGAATACTGATTTTAAAAAGATGATTGGAAAAATAGCAGCAACTGGAATCGTATTTTTTTGGAATTTTTTTATTCGAAAATATGTAGTATATAAAGAAAAATAAAGATAAAACAGAAAAGAAAAATATTAATAATTAGAAGATGAAAAAACAGTAAAAAATATAGAATACGGAGGAAGAAAAATGAAAATAGCAGTAATAGGTACGGGATATGTAGGATTAGTAACAGGAGCATGTCTGTCTGATTTGGGAAATGAAGTATGGTGTGTCGATGTGGTGGAGGAAAAAATAGAAAAATTAAAACAGGGAATTTTGCCAATTTATGAACCCGGTTTGGAAGAGATGGTAAAAAATAATTATCATGCCGGGCATCTAAAGTTTACAACAGAGATTCGTGATGCATTAGAAACAGCTAATATTTGTTTTATTGCAGTAGGAACACCAATGGGGGAAGATGGAAGTGCTGATTTGCATTATGTTTTGAATGTAGCAGAGAGTATTGGGCAAAATATGAAGCATCATATGTATGTAGTGGATAAATCCACTGTTCCAGTTGGAACAGCAAAAAAAGTGCGGGAAAAGATTCAGGAGGAATTGAGGAAAAGGGAAAGTGATTTGACATTTGATGTGATTTCAAATCCAGAATTTTTAAAAGAAGGAACTGCAGTTTCAGATTGTTCTAGACCAGATCGAATTGTAATTGGAACAGATAATGATTCAGCAGCAAAGATAATGAGAGAATTGTATCTGCCATTAGTTCGAAATAATGAAAATTTTATTTTTATGGATATTGCCAGTGCAGAGATGACAAAATATGCAGCAAATGCCATGCTGGCTACGAAAATTTCTTTTATGAATGAAATTTCTAATATTTGTGAAAAAGTAGGTGCTGATATTAATAAAGTAAGGCTTGGAATTGGAAGTGATAAAAGAATTGGGTTTTCATTTATTTATGCAGGATGCGGATATGGAGGGAGTTGTTTTCCAAAAGATGTACAAGCATTAATGAAAACAAGCTATTTTTATAATTATGAACCGAAGATTTTAAAAGCAGTTGAACAAGTGAATTTGGAACAGAAACAAATTATACCAAGAAAAATTGTGGAGCGGTTTGGAGAAGAACTGTCGGATCATACATTTGCTGTATGGGGATTAGCCTTTAAACCAGATACGGATGATATGCGGCAGGCTGCTTCTATTACCATTATCAATGAACTGACAAAACGAGGTGCAAAGATAAAGGCATATGATCCAAAAGCAGAAGAGGAAGCAAAAAACTGTTATTTAAAAGGGAATGAAAATGTGACATATTATGATAGTAAATATACCGTATTAAATGAAGCAGATGCGATGATTTTAATTACAGAATGGAAAGAGTTTCGTGCGCCGGATTTTGGAGAGATTAAAAAGCGTTTAAAACAATCCATTATTTTTGATGGAAGAAATCAGTATAGTACATTAGATTTGGAACAGAACGGTTTTGAGTATTATCAAATTGGAGTGGGAAAATAAAAAGAAGGATAAAAGGAAAAAATACAGGAGGAAAAGAGGATGAAACGAATTTTAGTAACAGGAGGAGCGGGCTTTTTAGGTTCTCATTTATGTGACCGTTTCATTGAAAATGGGGATAGTGTGATTTGTGTGGATAATCTTTTTACTGGTACAAAGAAGAATATCCAGCATTTGATGAATCATCCACAGTTTGAATTTATTCGTCATGATATTACAGAACCTCTTTATGTAGAGGTAGATCAGATTTATAATTTAGCTTGTCCAGCCAGCCCTCCTCATTATCAGTATAATCCGATTAAAACGGCAAAAACAAGTGTCTATGGAATTATGAATATGCTGGGATTGGCAAAGAGAGTTCATGCAAGAATCTTACAGGCATCTACATCAGAAGTTTATGGAGATCCACAAGTCCATCCTCAGTTAGAAACATATCGAGGATGTGTTAATCCAGTCGGAATTCGTTCTTGTTATGATGAAGGAAAAAGAATGGCAGAAACGCTATGTTTTGATTATTATCGTCAACATCAGGTAGAAATTAAAATTATTCGTATTTTTAATACATATGGTCCAAGAATGAATCCAGAAGATGGAAGAGTGGTTAGCAATTTTATTGTGCAGGCATTAAAAAATGAGCCGATTACAATTTATGGAGATGGCAGCCAGACTAGGAGTTTTTGTTATGTGGATGACTTAATAGAAGGAATGATTCGTTTGATGAATAGCCGAAAGGATTTTCAAGGACCAGTTAATATTGGGAATCCGGGAGAATTTACCGTTCTTCAGTTAGCGAATAAAATTATAGAATTGACTGGTTCAAAATCTGAAATTACTTATCGTCCGCTGCCGTCAGATGATCCAGTTCAGCGTAGACCTGTGATTGAGTTAGCAAAAAAAGAATTGGATTGGAAGCCTACTATACAGTTAGAAGAGGGGCTGAAAAAAACAATTACATATCTTACAAAAGAACTGTCATTGTGAAAATTTATCAATGCTTTGGTTATTTTACAAGAAAAATTTTTAATGTAGAATTAGGTATAGAAAAATATGAAACATAGATTTGTCATCTGCCCTGTATTATAGATAGATTCGCTTTTATTGTTATTACAGAAAAAAGATAAAAGAAAACTGATTGATGTAGATACAATAAATATAGTATTTACAGTAATCGGTTTTTTTATTTTCCTTGTAATAAGCTGAGAAAAATGATATAAGGTATAGAAAATAGAAGGTGAGAGAACAAAGGATTTCTATGATAAAAATAAAGATATTTCTATACAAGGAAGAAAGAAATTTAATGGGAAATTTATTGTAAATACGAGCGATTTTTTGTATAATTGGAACATAGCAGGAGTAATTTGTATCCTATCTTCTACTAATTTGTCAGGAACGAGGTGATAAAATGGTGGAAAGTACACCAAAGTGCAAGATAAAAGATAGCGTATTTACGAATTTATTTCAAGATAAAAAGTATCTGCTTCAATTATACAAAGCACTTCATCCAGAGGATTGTAACGTGACAGAAGATGACATTGCAGATGTTACAATTAAGCATGTGCTGGTTGATACGGACTATAATGATTTGGGATTTTCTATCAGAAATCGTTTAATGATACTGGTAGAAAGTCAGTCAACGTGGACAGCGAATATTATCATTCGTGCACTGATGTATTTGGTACAGACTTATCATGATTATTTTAAGCGTACAAACCAAAACCTGTATGGAAGTAAAAAGGTGAATATACCAACCCCTGAACTATATGTGATATTTACAGGAGAAAGAAAAAATACTCCCAGTACAATTTCACTTTCTAAAGAGTTTTTTAAGGGGGCAAGAATTGCTGTTGATGTGGAAGTGAAAGTTTTGTACCAAGAAAGTGAGAAAGATATTATAGGGCAGTATATCATCTTTTCTAAAGTATATAATAAACAGAGAAAATTATACGGAAATACGAAACGGGCAGTAATAGAAACAATTCGTATCTGTAAAGATAGGAATGTGTTGAAAAAGTATTTGGAAAGCAAAGAACAGGAGGTTGTAGATATGATGATGACATTATTTGATGATGAACAGATTTTGAAGGCATATACAAAGGATATTAAAGATGATGCAACAAAGGAAACAGAAAGGGAAACAGCAAAAAAGATGATTAAGAAAGGAAAAATGACACTGGAAGAAATTGCAGACTGTGTTTCCTCATTGTCATTGGATGAGTTAAAAAAACTGGAAGCTGAGATTGCGTAAATGGTATAGGCAAGTAACAATTTAATATCAAAATAATAACATAAAGGTGCATGAAACAGTAAATTGTAAATCATGCATCTTTTTTTGTTTATAGAGAGAGGCATATTTGAGTAAAGGAAGTTAGTTTTTTTATTTTCTCTGTAACAAACTGATAAAAAATGTGATATAAGGTATAGAAGGCAGGAGGTGAGAAGGTGAAAGATTTCTATGATAAAAATAAAGATATGGAAGCAATTTATCAGGAATATGCCAGCTTAGTTTACCGTTTTCTATATTCCTATACAAGGGATAAAGAGTGGTCACAGGAATTGATGCAGGAAACTTTTTTACGTGCAGTTACTGCGATTTCTCGCTATGATGGTTCTTGCAAACTTTCGGTATGGCTTTGTCAGATTGCAAAGCATATTCTCTGGCAGGAGCTTCGAAAAAAGAAGCGTATGGATTTGGTAGAATTAGAAGATACACTGCCGGATATTCATACATTAGATGCTGAAGCAAGTGTGCTGAGTCAGGAAAATAAAATGGAACTTTATCAGGCAATTCACCATCTGTCGGAAGCGGAACGAGAGGTCATTTTATATCGTATCACCGGAGAACTTTCCTTTCGTGAAATAGGAACGATATTAGGAAAGAGTGAAAATTGGGCAAGGACTGTATTTTATCGGGCAAAACAGAAAATCAGAAAGGAGTTGGACGAGCAATGAAACATAATGATGACTGTGAGTTAATTCAAGATTTAATTCCGGGATATATTGATAAGGTATTAAGCAAAACCGGAACAAAAGCAGTAGAAGAGCATTTGGAAAATTGTGAAGGATGCAGAAAAGTCTATAAAGAAATGCAGGAGGGAAATGAAATGGAAGCATTTTCAAAAGAACAAAAAGCATTAGATGGGTTTCGAAAAGTACGGCAGCATATTCGAATAAAGGGTATAATTGGTATATTTTTTGGATTAGGTTTGGCAGCGGTATTATATGTGTTTTTTATACACTATATAATTGGACTGCCGACTGTTCCAGATATGATATCTATTTTAGATGTGGATTATCATGAGGAAGATCAAAGTCTTACGATTGAAGGAGAATTAAGCTATTTCGGTTTTCGGATAAGCCGTGTGGATTGGGAAAGGGATGATGCAGCAAAAGTTGTTTATATGACAGTATATGAAGCGGAAACGTTACCATTTTATCAGGGAAAAAGAAATTTTTCAATTACAATTCCTGAGATGGAAGACTATACTGTTTATTTAGAAAGCCCAAGGAGTATTCAAAGGGAAGTATATCAATGGCGTTGGGATTATGATCATGCCACGTTATTATTTTCATTGGAAGAGGAGATTTATGCCTCTGTTCCAGAATTAGACAAAGAGAGAGATGTATTGTCATATTTTGAAATAAAAGAAGTCGAAGGAAAAAAAGGAGCATTATATTCTGTAGATCATTTATTTGGAGAAGAGGTATGGCATCAATACTATTTCAATAAATTGGTGATGCATGGGGATATAAAAACAGGAGATTTTGATTTATGGATATCTTTAGAAGAACCATATCAGATTTTGGTTGTCGATAGGAAAAACGGGGAATATACACAAGATACTTCTGTTATTTTAGACTATAAGAAAGCATTGGAAGACAAAGAGTTTATACAGTAGAAGGGGACACGGATATCCTTTCAGATTTTAGCTATTTTAGAGTCTGTTTAAAATCTGTTTTTTGCCAGATGTGCGCCACAGTTTGTGGGAGGTTTGCTCCGAATGAAGGAAACGTAGTGGGGCTACGCTGACTGAATGAGGGGTAAAGATCACGCAAAATGGGGTGTACAGATGGTGGAAATGAGATTTTAAACAGGCTCTTAGTCAGCCAAAGAGTGATGTGCCTTTAAGCTATGTTTCTAATTTCGATGTAAAAAAGAATAAATAAAAGGAAAAGGATTGTTTTTGTTTTGATGGGCGAAAAAATTCTGGACAAATAAGAATGAAAATGATAAGATGAAAAAAGGAACAAAAGAAAGGGGAGAAATCATCATTTGACAGATAAAATTATTTTACCAAGTAGCAATAGTATGAATCGAGAGTATACTGATAATTTATTTAAAGAGATTTTTCAAAAAGAGAGTTCGATAAAGGAATTGCTTCAATTTATCGGAGTGGATA
>CAJUGZ010000041.1 GCA_910585855.1 uncultured Lachnospiraceae bacterium
CTATGCAGGGTGTGAAAAAAAAGGGGCGTGTTTAGCCCGGATAATAGGAAAAAGGTTGTATTACGGCTGGTAAAATCCTTTCTTACACCTGTTTTGTTTCGGATGAAATGAGGGCGAATTGCGCCCCGGTCTGTCTGGCTGGATGAAGGAAAAGGCAGAAGTCTTAGAACTTCTTGCTTTTTGGAAACCGGAACAGCAGACTGCCCACCGTTTTTGAATCTGGCGTTCGGTGAAAGAAAATCCTTTGCAGTGCCCTATCTTTAAAAGCCTGATTAGAGTTTTTTAGGAAAAAAACGTTAAATCCGGTAGAAAATAACAAAAAAATGCAAGTTTTATAAAAAATATTTTGTCGAAATAGAATAAAATGCTTGAAAATAATAAAAAATTTTAGTAAAATATACACATGATAGAATCCTGAATGAAAAAAGGATATTAAATATGATAAATTGCTGTACAGTAGGGCGGCAGGAATGGAGGAAAAGATGAACGTATATACAACAGGCAAGGTGCGAAACGTCGTACTTATGGGGCATGGCGGCTGCGGAAAGACAACTTTAGTGGAAGCTATGGCATATGTATCAGGTCTGACTACCAGAATGGGGAGGGTAGAGGACGGAAATACCATAAGTGACTATGATAAGGAAGAAACCAAAAGATTGTTCTCGATTAATACCTCTGTTGTTCCGTTGGAATGGGAAAATACAAAGATCAATATTTTAGATACCCCGGGTTATTTTGATTTTGTAGGGGAAGTAGAAGAAGCCGTAAGTGCCGCTGATGCAGCCGTAATTGTGGTATCCGGTAAAAATGGTGTAGAAGTTGGAACGATTAAAGCATGGGAACTTTGTGAAAAATATAAGATTCCACGTATGATTTTTGTAACGGATATGGATTTAGATCATGCCAGTTTTCGGCAGGCACTGCAGGATATGACGGATGTATTCGGAAAGAAAATTGCACCGTTTCATCTGCCGATTCGAGAGGATGAAAAGTTTATCGGATTTGTCAATGTAGTAAAGATGGCAGGGCGAAAATTTACAAGTATTACAGAATATGAAGATTTTGATATTCCAGATTATTCGATGGAGAATCTAAAGATAGCAAGAGAAGCACTGATGGAAGCAGTAGCCGAAACCAGTGAAGAATATATGGATCGCTATTTTTCTGGAGAAGAATTTACACAGGATGAGATTTTAGGCGCAATTCGTTCCCATGTACGTGACTGTGGAATGGTTCCGGTATTGATGGGTTCTGGATTAAATGGAATCGGAGCTAGAATGTTGCTGCAAGGTTTGGTACACTATATTCCTTCACCGATGGAGCGCAGTATCTCCGGTACGGATTATAAAAATAATGATGTATTTGAAGCAGATTATAAAGAAGATAAGGCATTTTCTGCAAAGATTTTTAAAACGATTGCCGATCCGTTTATCGGAAAATACTCTTTGATTAAAGTCTGCTCTGGTGTATTAAAAGCCGATATGAATATCTATAATGTAGACAAAGATACAGAAGAAAAAGTATCAAAGATTTATATTATGCAGGGAAAAACACCGGTAGAGGTAAAGGAGCTTCATGCAGGGGATATTGGCGCAGTAGGAAAATTGAGCAATGCATCGACCGGAGATACACTTTGTACAAAAGCAAAACCGGTTTCCTATGAAAAACCGCAGATTTCCATTCCATATACTTATATGCGTTATAAAACTGTGAAAAAGGGTGATGAGGATAAAGTATCCACTTCTCTTCAGAAATTAATGGATGAAGATTTGACATTAAAGGTGGTAAATGATAAAGAGAACAGACAGCTTTTGCTGTATGGAATCGGAGAACAGCAGTTAGAAATTGTAGTTAGCAAATTGGCAGAGCGCTATAAAGTAGAGATTGAGTTAAGTAAGCCAAAGGTAGCATTCCGTGAAACGGTTCGGAAAAAGGTAAGAGTACAGGGAAAATACAAAAAACAGTCCGGCGGGCATGGACAGTATGGAGATGTACATATTGAAATGGAGCCATCCGGGGAAGCAGAACGCCCATATGTATTTGAAGAAAAGATATTTGGCGGTGCTGTGCCTAGAAACTTCTTCCCGGCAGTAGAAAAAGGTGTGCAGGAAGCCATTTTAAAAGGACCTTTGGCAGCATATCCGGTTGTAGGAGTAAAAGTTACATTAGTAGACGGATCATATCATCCGGTAGATTCTTCAGAAATGGCATTTAAAACTGCTACGATTATGGCATTTAAAAAAGCGTTTCTAGAGGCTTCTCCTGTTTTATTAGAGCCGATTGTATCACTAAAGGTAGAAGTACCAGATAAATATACCGGAGATATTATGGGAGATTTAAATAAAAGAAGAGGAAGAGTACTTGGAATGAACCCGAATCGGGCAGGATATCAGACGATTGAAGCAGATATTCCGATGTCTGAGTTGTTCCGTTATTCTACTGATCTGCGTTCTATGACTGGTGGGATGGGAAATTATTCCTATGAATTTAGCCGTTATGAACAAGCACCTTCTGATGTACAGGCAAAAGAAATTGAAGCAAGAGCAAATAAAGTAGATAAGATGGAAGAATAAATATAATTATTTTGTTTTTTGGGTTTGCTATTTTTTTCGATCTGGAGTATACAGCCGAAAGCGGAAGGGAGCTATATGCAGGGTCATCATTTCCCGTCGGCACTTAGACGCTGTGTTTTAGCGTCTTAGTGTCCGCTACGAGGAAATGCTAAGCGAAAGCAGGCCCGGAATATAGCTCCCTTCCGCTTTTGGCGTCCTCTCCGAGAGAAATAAAAATCAAAATAGTTCTGCAGAATCTAATAGAATAGTAAAAGGTCCATCGTTTAACAGTTCTACTTTCATTTCTGCTCCAAACGATCCGCTTTCTACAATAGAAATTTCTTTTCGACATTCCGCAAGAATATATTCATATAGCTGATTGGCAAGTTCGGGTTTTCCTGCTCGGGTAAAGCTGGGACGGTTTCCTTTTTTGCAGTCTGCATATAAGGTAAATTGAGATACAATAAGAAGAGAACCGTTTACATCTTTTAAAGACAGATTGGTTTTGCCGTTTTCATCTGAAAAAATGCGAAGTCCAAGCAGTTTTCGAATCATTTTGTCTGCGATTTCTTGAGTGTCTTCTTGGCTGATACCAAGCAGAATTAAAAAGCCTTGCTGGATAGAGCCGATTTTTTCCATATTTACTGTTACAGAGGCGTGGGAAACACGCTGAATTACCATTTTCATAAAAAAACCTCACTTTTTTGATGATATTGTTTATAGGTGTCTAATATTGTTTCAGATAGCCTGCTAAAGTTTAATCATAACATGGCGGAGAAAAAAATCAAGATATTTTGCAGTTTTGAAAAAAGTATGTTATAATGTGTTGGGTTAAGAAATAAAGCATTTTTTGTGGGTATTTTTTGTGGGTTAGGGATACAGAAGGAATGATATAGAAAGAAGGGATTGTATGATTTCACAAAGCAAAATTACGGTTCGTTATGCAGAAACGGATCAGATGGGGATTGCGCATCACTCAAATTATCCGATTTGGTATGAGGTGGCAAGGACGGATTTAATTAAGAAAATGGGATTGACTTATACGCAAATGGAGCAGGAGGGTGTGATTGTTCCTTTGGTTGAATTGCAGTGTAAATATTTGAGTGCAGCTTATTATGAAGATAAGCTGATTGTGGAGGTGGCTTTAAAACAGGTATCCCCTGTAAAACTAGAGTTTGAATATTGTATTTATCGAGAAGGAGAGGAACAGCCTTTAAATGTTGGGAGGACAGTTCATGCATTGGTAGGAAAGGATTTTAAGCCGATGAATGTAAGAAAGATGCATCCTGAGATTTACCAGATGCTTTTGACAGCTATGGAGCAGCCGCTTTTGGAAGAGAAAGAGGAGAAAGAAGAAAAAAAGTGTTGACGGATTTTATTTTCTGAGGTACGATATGTTAGTGACATACAAATGTCCGTGAGAGAAAAACATATTGACAGAAAGTAAATGAAATAGGTGAGGTGGATAAGATGGAACAAAAATTAAAAGTTGGGATTTTAGGTGCTACTGGAATGGTAGGACAGCGCTTTATTGCATTATTGGAGCATCATCCCTGGTTTGATGTAGTGGCAGTAGCGGCAAGTCCAAGAAGTGCAGGAAAGACATATCAAGAAGCAGTAGGAAATCGTTGGAAGATGACAACTCCTATGCCAAAGGCGGTAAAAGATTTGGTTGTAATGGATGTAAATGAGGTGGAAAAGGTTGCTGCTTCGGTGGATTTTGTATTTTCGGCAGTGGATATGACAAAGGAAGAGATTCGGGCAATTGAAGAGAAGTATGCAAAGACGGAAACACCGGTTGTTTCAAATAATAGTGCACATCGCTGGACACCGGATGTGCCGATGGTAGTTCCAGAGATCAATCCAGAACATTTTGATGTGATTCCGTTTCAGCGGGAGCGGCTTGGGACAAAGCAGGGGTTTGTAGCAGTAAAACCAAACTGTTCGATTCAAAGTTATGCACCAGTATTAACGGCTTGGAAAGAGTTTGAACCTTATGAAGTAGTAGCTACAACATATCAGGCAATTTCCGGGGCAGGAAAAACATTTCAGGACTGGCCAGAGATGGAGGGAAATATTATTCCTTATATTGGCGGAGAAGAGGAAAAGAGTGAACAAGAACCGCTTCGGCTTTGGGGAAAATTAGAGGACGGTGTAATTCAGAAGGCAGCAGGACCAAAGATCACCTGTCAGTGTATTCGTGTGCCTGTATTGGATGGACATACGGCTGCCGTATTTGTAAAATTTAAAAAGACGGTGACAAAGGCACAGTTAATTGAAAAATTGGTAAATTTTAAAGGGCTTCCGCAGGAATTGGATTTGCCGAGTGCGCCAAAGCAGTTTATTCAATATTTGGAAGAAGAAAATCGACCGCAGGTTGCTTTGGATGTCAACTATGAAAACGGAATGGGGATTTCGATTGGACGACTTCGGGAAGATAGTGTATATGACTGGAAATTTGTAGGTCTGTCTCATAATACGGTGCGTGGTGCAGCAGGAGGAGCAATTCTTTGTGCAGAACTGTTAAAGGAAAAAGGATATATCACTGCAAAATAGGTTTTTACTGTTAGGTTTGAAAAAAGACGTCAGATAGAAAAAGGATTGATATCTGGCGTCTAATTTTGAAGAAATTAAGGAAGTCTTATGAATCAATATAAAATTTTACTTGTGGAAGATGATATGGAAATCAGTGAAATGCTGAAAAGTTATTTGACAACGGAAAACTACCAAGTAAGCTGTGCTTTTGATGGACAGCAGGCATGTATGAAATTTGATGCAGATTCCTTTCATCTTGTTTTATTGGATTTAATGATACCAAAGATAAGCGGCATAGATGTGATGCAGTATATTCGAAAAAACAGTTTTGTTCCGATTTTGATTCTTTCTGCAAAAGATACCGAAACTGATAAGACATTGGGGTTGGGGCTGGGTGCAGATGATTATATTACAAAGCCCTTTTCGGTTGTAGAGGTTTTGGCACGGATTCGGGCGGCACTGCGAAGAACGATACAATATGGCAGTACATCGACTACAGAGTCTGTTATCCTTACGGCGGGGGATTTAAAAATGAATTTGTCGGATTATACCCTTACAAAAAAAGGAAAATCAGTGGATCTGACAGCAAAAGAGTTTGAAATTTTAAAATTATTTTTAAAGAATCCAAAGAAGGTCTATACAAAGGAGCAGATCTATTCTCTTGTTTGGAATGATGCTTATTTTGGTGATGAAAATACGGTAAATGTACAGATTAGCAGGCTGAGAAATAAGATAGAAGAAGATTCCCGCAATCCGCAGTATATTCTTACGGTTTGGGGAATTGGCTATAAATTAGGAGAACCATGATGAACAAGGATGTCATTATCTTTTTTTTATGTCTTGGTATATTGTTTTTATTGGGTATTGTTTTGTATCAGCAGGTGGTATTTCGAACAGGTATACAGGCAAAACTGAAAAGTATTCATAAAAAACTAAAGGAAATAATGGATAATGACAGTGACGAAAGAATTATGGTTTTTACAGAAAATCCAGAGTTGATGGAACTGGCAGCACAAATTAACCGTTTGCTGGAAAATCATTTAAAAGTAAAAGCAGATTTTTGCCGTTCGGAATTGGCTTCTAAAAGAATGTTGTCAAATATTTCTCATGATATAAAAACACCGATGACAGTTGTTTTGGGATATTTAGAGATTATGAAAGTAAAAAGCAGTGTGACCTTTGAGATGTTAGAAAAGACAGAGCAAAAGGCACAGAGTGTAATGGAGCTGATTAATCAATTTTTTACTTTGGCGAAAATAGAAGCGGGAGATATCAATATGGAACTTTCTAGAGTTGATATTTGCGAAATTTGCCGGGAAAGTATTTTAGATTTTTATGAGATACTGTCAAAAACAGAGTTTCAGGTGGAAGTGGAACTGCCAAAACAGGAAGTTTATGTACAGGGAAATCGGGAGGCACTGCAGCGGATTTTGATGAATTTGATTTCTAATGTGGTTCGATATGGCACAGAAGGAAATTATTTAGGACTGTTTCTTAGAACGGATGAAAAAATGGTATTTGTCGATATAGTGGATAAAGGGAAGGGGATCGAGAAATCTTTTGCAGAAAATGTCTTTGATCGCCTTTTTACAATGGAAGATTCCCGCAGCCGTAAGATACAGGGAAATGGGTTAGGGCTGACAATCGCTAAAAATTTAGCACAACAGCTTGGAGGGGAGATTCTTTTAGAGAGTGTCCCTTATGTAAGAACTATTTTTACGATTAAATTAAAAAAATGATATATTAAAATCAAAAAATTTTTATGAAAGAAATTTGTAAGATTTGTGCAAGAGTTTTGAAATTCATAACTGTTACAATGGGAGTCAGATAAGAAAGGAGGCAGTAAATATGTCATATATTTTACAGACAAATCATCTGACAAAGACCATTGGCGGGAAAACACTGGTAAAGAATATCAATATTCATATAAAAAAAGGTGAGATTTACGGGTTTCTTGGTCCAAATGGAGCGGGAAAAACAACAGTTATGAAAATGATTACAAATCTTTGGAAGCCAACAGAGGGGATAATTGAGATTTTTGGAAAACCATTGACTGTACAATCCTATGAGGCACTGAAAAGAATGGGAAGTATTATTGAATTTCCTACTTTTTATGAGCATATGACAGGATATGAAAATCTGGTGCTTCATTCGGAGTATATGGGGTATTATAATCATGGAAGTATTGAAAATGCACTGGATATGCTGGGGTTAACGGATGCGGCGAAAAAACTGGTAAAGAATTATTCGCTTGGAATGAAAGAGCGTCTTGGGATTGCAAGAGCAATTCTTTGCAAACCGGAACTTTTGATTTTAGACGAACCGACAAATGGCTTAGATCCGGCAGGAATAAAGCAAATCCGTGAACTGTTAAAGACACTTTGCACAGAGTATGGAATTACCGTTATGATTTCCACTCATATTCTTTCGGAAATTGAAAGTATTGCAGATAGAATTGGTATTATTCATCATGGAACTATGAAAAAAGAAATCAGTATGAAAGAAATAGAGCAGATGAGTTTTGCCTATATTGAACTGTCTGTACAAAATGAAAAGAAAGCAGCTTATCTGTTAAGCGAGAAGTTAAAACTTTCTAATTTTAAAATTGTGGAAAAGGAAACGATTCGTATTTATGATAATCATGTTTCTACTCAGGAAATATCTCGGGTATTGACGCAAAATGATGTTCCGGTAGTGGCTATTGGAAAAAAGGCAGAAACGCTAGAAGACTATTTTTTAAAATTAACAGCGGAGGTAGGGAATGATGTGGAAACTGATTAAATTAGAATGGAAGAAAAACAATATTGGGAAATATATTAGAAATGCGGTGATATTGGCGGCTATTCTTTGTTTGTTTATTTTTTCACTTGCTTATTTGGGAATTGCAAATGATCCAGATACAGGGATACCAGACGCAGCTCCAAATAATGGAACAATTTCTTCTCCGATTGAATTATTTACCAGTATGTCGTTTTTGATATTTACCAGTGTGATGCTGTCTACTTTTATTGTAAGTGCATATAAAAATAAAACAATGAATTTAATGTTTTCCTATCCGATAAAACGGCAGAAAATTCTTATTTCAGAGATGCTGGCAGTTTGGATTTTCAATTTTGCAGCATTAGTTTTAACAAAGCTGCTGATTTATGGCTGTGTTTTATTGGGATCTAGATTTTTTGTTTCCTCATTTCCGATTGATTTTCATATGGAAAGTGTTAGTTTTCATATTCAGTTAGTGATAAAATCTATGGTGACTGTTACAATAGGTTTTATTGCTTTATTTATCGGTATGGTGATGAAATCATCAAAGGCAACGATTTTATCTTCTTTCCTGTTAATTCTTTTTACACAGGCAAATATTGGAGATTTGACAATGGCAGGCAATGCAGTATTTCCTATTGTTTTAACAGGAATTTCGTTAGTTTTTGCTTTTCTTTCTATTTGCAGAGTGGAAATAGATGATTTGATGTAACAGAGAGAGGGGAGTTTCTTGGATTAGAACTGTGTATCTTTAGCAGGAAATAGCTGAAATTGAAGGGAAGGCCTATGCAGGGTCATCATTTCCTGTGGGCACTTAGACGCTGTGCTGCTGTATTTTAGCATCTTAGTGTCCGCTATGAGAAATAGGAAATGTTAAGCGCAAGCGAACTCGGAATAGACCTTCCTTCCGATTTCAGCGTCAGGACTGAGAATTTTTTAAATAATATTAAAAAGAAAGTAAAAAAACACTAGACTATTTTGTCGTTTTGTGAGAAAATAACAAAAGAGTGTGATGTTAAATTTTTATCATTTACATCTGCACAATGTATGAATTACATATCTTTGAAAGGAGTAATAAAATGATTATTTCACAAGAAGTAGAAAGAATGTGTCCAGTGGCACAGGGCGTTCATCATGGCGCAGCTCCAGTTCCGACAGAAGGGAAATGGATAAAGAATAAGGAAGTAAAGGATATTTCTGGTTTAACACATGGTATCGGTTGGTGTGCACCGCAGCAGGGAGCTTGTAAGCTGACGTTAAATGTGAAGGAAGGAATTATTCAGGAAGCATTGGTTGAAACAATCGGATGCTCCGGTATGACACACTCTGCAGCAATGGCGGCTGAAATTCTGCCGGGTTTAACTGTTATGGAGGCTTTAAATACTGATTTGGTATGTGATGCAATCAATACGGCAATGAGAGAGTTGTTCTTACAGATTGTTTATGGAAGAACACAGTCTGCATTTTCTGAAGAAGGTCTTCCGGTTGGTGCAGGTTTGGAAGATTTAGGAAAAGGGCTTCGTTCTCAGGTTGGTACGATGTATGGAACACTTCAAAAAGGACCTCGTTATCTGGAGATGGCAGAAGGCTATGTAACAGGTATTGCTCTTGATGCAGAGAATCAGATTATTGGTTATAAGTTTGTAAGCCTTGGAAAGATGACAGACTTCATTAAGAAGGGTGATGATCCGACAACTGCTTACGAAAAGGCATCGGGACAATATGGACGTGTTGCGGATGCTGTTAAGATCATCGATCCTAGAACAGATAAAGAAGTTTAGTAAGGGAGGACATCACAATGGCTTTATTTGAATCATATGAAAGAAGAATTGATAAAATCAATTCGGTTTTAAACGGCTATGGTATCGCTTCAATTGAGGAAGCAGAGAAGATTACAAAGGATGCAGGTTTGGATGTATATGCACAGGTGAAGGCAATTCAGCCGATCTGTTTTGAAAATGCATGTTGGGCTTATACAGTAGGTGCAGCGATTGCTATTAAGAAGGGCTGTAAGAGAGCAGCAGATGCAGCAGCAGCGATTGGAGAAGGATTACAGGCATTTTGTATTCCGGGATCTGTTGCTGATCAAAGAAAAGTTGGTTTGGGACATGGAAATTTAGGAAAGATGCTTTTGGAAGAGGAAACCGATTGTTTTTGCTTTTTAGCAGGGCATGAATCTTTTGCAGCAGCAGAAGGTGCAATTGGAATTGCAGAAAAGGCAAATAAGGTTCGTCAGAAGCCGTTAAGAGTTATTTTAAATGGTCTTGGAAAAGATGCAGCACAGATTATTTCCAGAATTAATGGTTTTACTTATGTAGAAACGGAGATGGATTATCATACAGGTGAAGTAAAGGAGATCTATCGCAAGCCATATTCGGAAGGGCTTCGTGCAAAAGTAAACTGCTATGGTGCAAATGATGTAACAGAAGGTGTAGCAATTATGTGGAAGGAAGGAGTAGATGTTTCTATTACAGGAAATTCTACCAATCCAACCAGATTCCAGCATCCAGTAGCAGGTACTTATAAAAAGGAATGTGTAGAAAAAGGAAAGAAATATTTTTCTGTAGCATCCGGCGGTGGTACAGGAAGAACACTTCATCCTGATAATATGGCAGCAGGTCCAGCTTCTTATGGTATGACAGATACAATGGGACGTATGCACTCAGATGCACAGTTTGCAGGATCTTCTTCTGTTCCGGCTCATGTAGAAATGATGGGATTAATCGGAATGGGAAATAACCCTATGGTTGGTGCTACTGTGGCGGTTGCTGTTAGTATTGAGGAAGCTGCTAAGGCTGGTAAATTCTAGGTTTTTTCATTTATGTTGAATTTTTAGGAAGTGTAAAAAGAAAGAAAATATAGTTTTTGTCCACTATTTGTCCACGCTTTTTATTTCTTGTGGACAAATGGTGGGATAAAATTATAATTCTTCTAAGACGCTGTTAAGCTGTTCCTTCATGGATGGGGTGACATGAGCATAGATTTCCATTATGACTTTCATATTTTTATGCCCTAAGCGTTCCTGAACTGCTTTTGGGGAAGCACCTTTTTCTAAAAGCATAGATGCATGAGTGTGACGTAAAGAGTGATAATCTAATTTTTCGATATGTAGTTCGTGATGAATAACACGAAAGGCATGTGCCATAATTCGGGGCTGACTATAGGAGCCATCTTCTTTTCGATTAATAGGAAAAATTTTATGATCCGTTTCAGATGCAACAATTTCATTTTTTTCATTTAGATAAAGTTCTCTATAAAGACTGCCAAGTTCTTTTCGTTGATTTTCTTCCAGTGCTAATAAATTTTTTAGTTCTTCACATAACAGCGTATTGATACTAATGGTTCGGATGGAGTTGTATTTAGGAGGCTTCATTCTCCAGAATCCATCAGCATTTTGTACTTGTTTATTGATACGAAGAGTTTTCTTTTCGAAATCTATATCATCCCAGCAAATCGCAAAGGCTTCTCCCAGACGTAAACCACAATAATAAGCAAGCAGCAGAGGAATATGTGCTGTTGTTCCAAATGGAAAGCGAGAAAGAATTTGATGAAATACATCAGGGGTGATAGCAATTCGTTCTTTTTTATTTAAAGAATTTTCTTTTTCCATATGGTAGGGAATTTTTAAATATAGTGTAGGATTATCTTTAATAAAGTGTGCAGGTTCTACTGCATAAGAAAATCCGCCTGTTAGCAATCCTTTTACTACAGTAATTGAGTTTCTGCTGTATCCATTTTCGTACATTTGATTTAGAATATTTTGTAGAACAACACCGGTAATATTTTTTAATTTATAAGATCCAATTGATGGAATGATGTATAATCGAATTTTCTTTTCATAATTTTTTACTGTTTCTATTGATAGATTTACCTTACAATAAGTGTCAATCCAGAATTTATAATAATCAGATACACTCATCTCTGTAGGAATAAAGCGAATACCAGACGCATTATATTCTGCAAATGCTTTTGCTCCTTCTTTTATGGCTTCCGCTTTGGTTTTAAAACCGCTTTTTGATATTTGTTTTCTTTTTCCATCTATTTTTGCACATTCAAACCGATATTCCCATGAATTTCCTCTTTTTCTTGCTGTTACAGTCATAATGCAATCTCCTTTAAAAGTTTTCTGAATTTTGTGTTTTATATAAGATTATGTGTTTTATATAAAAACTGCTTTGACAGGTTGAATCAAAGCAGTTTTTTTAGTTCTAATTTAGACTATTTTTCAAAAGTTTTAATTTTTGAATTATATCATTATAGGCATTATCTGCGACAAATTCGAATACACTTTTATACATTCCTTTTAATTTTTCTTCATATTTATTTATTCGATTTAATTTTCCTTGTTTTGTTTTTAGTTTGTTTATTTCATTTATTTCTTTTTTAAATGAACGATATAGAACTTTCACTAATTCTTCATTTTTAGCATCCATTAAAGATTTTGTAAAATCATCTGGCAATGCTATAGGGATTCCTGCTTTTTTTGCCTGCTGAAGTGTTAAGCTACATCTCATAGCTGTATCAAATCTTGATAAAAAAGTATCAATATCAGATGTTTTTTCCATGATACTTAATGAATCATCAATAATTTTCATATCATTAATTACTTGTTGATTTGTATATAATGCTAATGCTTTCATGCTATTTAAAACTTCTTTTGGCATTCCTTGTTGTATAATATTAACTTTTATAGAATTGGTAATGGTAATTGATATTGTTTCTTGTTTTGGTGATTTTCTTACTATAGGTTGTATCGGTATCTCTGTTGGAATAGATGTTTTCATACTATTTAAAATTTCTTTAGGTGCTTCTTGTTGTAGAGTATTAACTTTTATAGGATCAGTAGTTTGTATTGTTTCTTGTTCCGGTACATCTTCTATCAGAGGTTGTATAGGTATCTCTGTTGGAGTAGATGTTTTCATATTATTTAAAATTTCTTTAGGTGCTTCTTGTTGTAGAGTATTAACTTTTATAGGATCGATAGTTAATATGGTTTCTTGTTTTGATACATCTTCTATTACTGGTTGTGTAGACATCTCTGTTAGAAAAAGATTTGTTGTTTTTATAGTTGGTATTGTCTTTTTTTTATAAAATACAGATTTAAAACATTTAAAAGTAATTAGACCAGATCCTACAATTACTAACAAAAACATAACAATTACGATTGCTTTTCCTTTTTGAAAGTTTATATATATTAAAATTGTAAATAGAGTGAATATTCCTGTAAGACACATTATTGCTGAAAAAATCCCCATTAATAATAGTATGAATTTCTTCATTATATTTGCCATCTTTCATTATTTTTTGTAAGGTAGCGAGAATATTAAAAACACTATCGTTGTTTTTATCTTACTGTAATAATATAACTGTTTGATGAATTAGCAGGTTCAATGGTGACAAATAATGGATTTGAGCTTTCTTCTACTTCTTGAGGGCATTTAAAAAGAAAATGAACTCCTAATGTTTCTAAAGGCTTGATACTGGTGATATTAGCATAAGTGAATCCAGTAGAGCTATCTTCTGGAACAGCAAAACTAGAGTAAGTATATCCATTATTATAATCTGCTGTTAAGGATGCGATTGCATCACAGGATAGATTTTGCTTCGCTAAATTTTTAATGTCAGCATCTATATGTAAATATACATTTCCAGCATCGGCTGCATAATGACTATAAAATCCAGATGTATCATCTGGAAGGACATCATAGGTAAGTTCTACTTTTTGAATCGTAAATTCCATAGTATCTGTAGTGATGGTATCACCTACATTTACAGAAATACCTTGTTGTCCAGTTGTTGTTTCTTCTACTGTTGTTTCTGGAATTGCTTCTAATTGAGCTTTTAAATCATTATTTTCTGTTTTTAAAGATTCTAATTGAGTTTTTAAGGATTCAATTTCTGCTGAATTATCAGATGATGGTTGCTGCTGGGAGCAGCTTGTTAAAGATAATATGGTAGATGCCATCAGAATTAATACAGTTGCTTTTGTTTGTCGTTTCATACATATATCTCCTTTTGTTAGTTAGTTTGTTAGTATTTCTAAGTATTGAAACACTAAAATTTTTCATATTATATCAAAAAAATTGTAGATTTACAATGATTTTCCTGAATTTTTTTATTATTTGTCGTGGATGGTAGAAGAATAGCAGAATAAGAAAAATTAGTCTTAGTTATACTATAAAAGGTTTTGGATTAAAAAAATGGTAAAAATCCTCAATTATAAATATAATTGCTAAAAAATATAAGACTAGAATTTGTCGAAATTTGTTGATATTATATTTTTATTATTATATGAAAGGGGATATTACTATGAATTACGAAGAAAAACAAGAAGAAATTATTGAAATGATTAAAAAAATTACAAATGAAGAAGTATTAAAACTTTTATTTGAATTTGTAAAAGCTGGTTTAAAAGAAGAAAGGGCGAGTTAATCGCCCTTTTTGAGTATAAAAGTTTCCATAAAATCACAAAAAGTTTCTTTTTTATCAACAGGCATTTTATAATATTCAACAACAATTCTCTGGAATCTCTTATCATTTATACCAATTTTTAGACTAACAGTAGCATATTCTGAATCTGGGGTTTCACAACTATTATCATTAATTAAATCGGATTTCAATATTCCAAAATAATCAGCAATAGCTTGAACTTTTCCCATTTTAGGCATTATCTTTCCCATACACCATGTATTAAAAGTTGTTGGAGAAAAGCCTAAATCTTTTGCAACTTCTTTTTGCTGCTTTCCATTCAAACAAATATAATGGTTTAAATTTTTAGCAAATATTTTTCGTTGTTCTTCTTCCGATAGTTGTATATTTTCTTGCATAATAATCTCCTTTCTTTATTGATAATATCATATAATCCTAAAAAATTCAATAAAAATCCTAAAAAAATATAATTCAGTATTGACAATCCTAATTTATAGGATTATAATATGCTATAGATTGAAAAAAGAAAGGAGAATGATATGATTAATATTAGTATGCCTAGTGTTCCGAAAATTTCAATAGCGGCTTGTAGAATTAATGCAAAGTTGAATCAGCGTGAATTTGCTAGTAAAATTGGTGTTTCATTAGCTACTATAACAAATTGGGAACGTGGAAAAACAGAACCAGATTCTAGTCAGCTTAGAACAATTAGTGAACTTTCTGGTATTCCAATGGATTTTATTTTTGTTGAAAGAGAATCCTAAAAAATAGGATTATGAAGAGATAAGAACTATAGAAGAATTGGTTTATTTGAAAAATGATGAGGCAGTTTGTGACAGTAGGCTACTCCCATAGGAAGCAGCCTTGAGAGATTATTTATTAACTTCTGGGTTGTCGGTTCTGCCTAATAGGTAGTCTACGGAGCAGTCGAGGTAGTCGGCGATGCGGGCAAGGGTTTCTGTACGTGGTAAGTATCCTCCTGATTGCATTGTAGATAAAGAATTTTTATTGAGTTCGCAATCAGATAACATTTTACCAATAGATATTTTTTTAGTTTTTGCTAAGGATTTTATAACTGTAGCAAGTTCTTGTGAATTATGCATAAAATATGCCTCCAATAAGATTTTATCTAATGGCAGCAGGCTACTCCCGTAGGAAGCAACCTTGAGGGATTATTTATTAACTTCTGGGTTGTCGGTTCTGCCTAGTAGGTAGTCTACGGAGCAGTCGAGGTAGTCGGCAATGAGGGCAAGATTATTAGCTTGTAACCAAGAACCACGTGAAAGCATGGAAGATAATGTATTTTTGTTTAGGTCACATTCTTCTAACATATTCTTAATAAGAATATTCTGACATTTTGCTTGAGCTTTAATTTTTTCAGCAGTTTGTTGTGCATTATACATAATTGTTAGCCTCCTTTTTGTATAATTTACTAAAAATCCTACTTTTGTTGGATTTTGATTGACAATCCAACTATTGTTGGACTATAATATAACCAAGTTAAGAGATTACATCTTAATCATACCATAAAACGCTAGGAGGTGAAAGAGTTGAATGTAGGAGCAAACATAAAAGCCCGCCGAGAGAGTTTAGGATACTCTCAAGGATATGTGGCGGAAGAAGTTGGAATTTCTCAGGCAATGCTTTGTCAGATTGAGAGAGGAACAAAGAATCCATCTTTACAGGTAAGTGCGGGAATTGCGAAGTTGTTAAAATGTAGCTTAGACAGTTTGCTGGAAGATTCTCCAAAGCAGACAGCATAAGGAGGTGAGCCAAGAGTGGGAAAGAAAAAAAAGAACAAGACTATTTCTGGCGGGAAACAGTCTTGTTCAAGTACAGAATTAGCGTTTGTATTCGCTTGCATTTTAAGTAAAGGTAGTATTAAATCTGGATTCCATGTTTAGCTAATTCTTTTTGAAGTTCCTTATGATAGGTCTTAAAAAGGGTGTCACAGTAGTTCATTAACATAGCATTTTGTTTAATTAAGTCAGTTGGAATATCAATATCAATATCAGTATCAGTTATGTTTTTGAATTTACCATCTACAACGTCTTTTATGGATTTATCACGGGATTTATCAATGATTTTTGAAATATCCATAATATATAGTCTCCTTTCCTATGTACTTGGCTTTGGCGAGAGCCTGTAAGTACATTATAGGATAGGAAAAATATAAAAACAAGAACAATAAAATAAAAAAGTAGTAAGTATAAAAACAGATAGGATAGAAGGTGATAAAATTTGAGCAAAATGGAACAACCAAGAGAACCTATATTTTATAAAAATGAAGATGGGCTTCCGATTGTATTTCCGGTTGGATCTATTAGAAAATATGAAATTTGCAAAAAAAATGCAGATGGAAAAACATGGTCTACCGTGGCATGGAGTGATACATGGAAATGGGCAAAAGAGGTAGCAGATTCTTTGGAGAGTTGGAATGGTGGAGAATTTGCGGTTTTTAAAGATGATAAGAAAATTGAAAATTTAGATAAGGCAATGAAAATGGAATGAGGGTAATAGAACAGGAGGCGATTTCATAAAAAAGGACATAATTTTTGTATAAGAGTAGGAGAATTAAAATGATTCAATTATATACAGTAAAAGAAGTGGCTGAAATTTTAAAAGTGAATCAGACTAAGGTTCATGAATTAAGAAAAGCTGGACTTTTGAAATTCATAAAGTGTGGTCAATACAAAGTAAGAGAACAAGAGTTAGAAAGATTTCTGACAGAGTATGAAGGAATGGATGTAACAAATCCTTATGAAATTAGAAGGCTATAAAAATAATAAGGAGGAATTGCAAATAATGCAAAGAAACGAACTTTTATTATTAGCAGGAGCTGCTGCCGGAGCGCTGTTAGCCCTATATGCAGATGCACACCACACAAAGCCAGTTGTTTTAAAACAAGTGCCTATCAGCCAAGAGGAAGTGATAAGTGAGCTGCAGGTAGGAGATCCGATTGAAGCTGTTCCTCTGGTGATAAGGCAGACAGCTTTTCAGCCAGAGTTAGATCCAGAGGAATGGTATGGAACGGATCGGAAGTTGACTGATTTTGAGTGGGATGCTCTGGCACAGCTAATTATGGCGGAGGCAAGAGGAGAATCTTTTGAAGTACAGTACTACATAGCTTGCACGGTTCTAAATCGAGCGGACAGCTCTCTTTTTCCGAACACGGTCGCCGGAGTGATTTATCAAACACAGCCCATCCAGTTCTATGGAGCATGGACCAGCGAGCGATATGAGCCAACCGATACGGTTTGGGAAGCAATTCAGATGGCACTTGAGGAAAACCGAACTCCTTCCGATTTATTTTATTTTACTTCAGAAGGATGGCTTTCTGGGACAAAACCTTGGAGGCAGGTAGGAGGGATGTGGTTCAGTCGGCAGGGGGATTGAGATGCAATTTAGAAAATTCAATCGAAAACAAAAAGAATGTGTAAGAGCACATGGTTTACAGGTTTCGAAATGGTATTTGATTCGGGAAACAGAATTTTCTTTGGTGATTCATAATCCAGAAACGAAGCAGACATTACCGATTGATAAATTTGTGAAAGAATTTGTAACAGCACATACAGTAAGAGTAACCAATAAAGAGCATTAGGAGAGAGGGAAAAGAAAATGAGAGATTTTATGGAAATGTCCTATGAAGCATATCAAAAAGCAAACGGAAATGTAGTAAAACAGAAAGAGTTATTTTGGGATATGCTTTCAGAAGAACTTAGAAAGATGAAAGGTGAGGAGATTGCCCCACACCTTTCCTGTGTTTTTGATGTAATAAAACGAGAATATAAAGTAGAGTTAAAGTTTGCTGATTGTTTCTGTAAAGCGGTGAGTGAAAAAACGGTAGGAATAGGAAAAGAATTGGCAGAAAAAGAAATTCTGGAGTTAAAAGGTGTTTTAGAAAAAACACCCATTACTCCAGATAGTCAAACTTATATCCAACTGTATGAGGGAATGAAGAGCCTTTACTTTTGTGAAAAGTATGAATTGGTCATGAAAATAAGTTGGATATTAAAGGCAGAACTGGTAAAAGAGAATTAATCTTTTTCTTTTACTAATTCTGGATGACAATTTGGGCAGATCATTTGGCTGCCATAAGTAGATGTTCCATCATATTTCATAGAACCATTGTATTTTGCTTTTACTGGTACAAGTGGTGTACCACATTTTTCGCAAACTAGTTTTGTGTTTTCAGCCATTCGTTGTTCTCCTTTCTGTATACTTGGTTGCTGCAACAACCTGTAAGTATATTGTAGGATTGAGAAAAGGTAGGGGCAAGAAAAGGAAGAGGACAAGGTTATAAAAAGAAACAGATGGGGTAGGAAGAATAAGAATTTTAGAACAGGAAGCCGGATGGGGGCAGCAGCCGTAAGGCAGCGGAGCGGGTTCGAAGCCCGTCCTGTTCGATGAAAGTCAGTTTTTATGGGCTTAAAAAAATAAAGAAAGAAAGGAGGATAGGAAGAGATGGAGAAAATTGATCAAACAATCGATCTCATTTGCGAGCAAATTCAGATAAGAATTCAAAAAGCTAGTATGGAGGAGTTGAGTAGGATAACAGAAATGACAAATGCCCTAGCAACTTTACTTCATGCTAGGGCAAATTTTCAGAGAAAGGAGCAGATGTGTAAAGGCAAAAAAAGTTAATCTGTCTTGTCAGAAGTTGTAAATCCAATCCGTCTTGCTGGCTTTGTTTTGTCTTGTCGTTCAATAGAAAGAATTAAAAAGTTTAATTGACTGACGTGTTGTATAAGTTGGGCATCTTTTCCATTTACAAATCCATAAAAATACAACATATCAGGATTTTGATAACCGATGGAAGTGATAATCATTGTAATGGAAGAACCAAAAGAAGTGAGTTTTAAAGCAATTTCGTGTTCTTCATCTAAATTTTTTTCAAAGTTTTGGATTTCTTCCATGATGTTTTCATATTTCCAATCGGCTAAGTGATAATCTCTTGACTCAAATTTAAATAAAGGAAGATCTGACATAATTGTTCTCCTTTCTGTATACTCGGTTGCTACAACAACCTGTAAGTATATTATAGAATTGAGAAAAGATAGGGGCAAGAAAAGGAAGAGCACAAGGTTATAAAAAGAAACAGATGGGGTAGGAAGAATAAGAATTTTAGAACAGGAAGCCGGATGGGGCAGCAGCCGTAAGGCAGCGAAGCGGGTTCGAAGCCCGCCCTGTTTGATGAAAGCCAGTTTTCACAGGCTTAAAAAATAAAGAAAGGAGAGAAACGGATGATTAAGAGGACTGCACGAAATTGAGCTGTCCATATTATCATATCAAAAAATGGTGGTGGGTACACTGCCGGAATGTGGTTGGTTGACAGGTTTTTAGGCAGGCGATTTTTAAGGTGAAAATGGCAGCGGTAGTGTCAGAAGGAAGTATTTATTAAAAATTTGGTGATAGAAAGAGAAAACTTATAACTTAATTTTTAATAGTACGATTTAATTTAAAAAGAAAGAAGGGATTTACTAGTTGGAGGAAAAACAGATCTATAAAAATGAGGACCAGAAATGTGAGTGTTGGAAGTGTGAGCTTCAAGATACTTGTGTATATCAGAACAAGTACCAGCGGCTTCCTCGGAGTACACCGGGAGCATTGGGGCTTTGCAAAAAGTTAAAAAACCCAGAATGATTACCTCACTCTGGGTTCAGAAACTAAGAAAAATATTGTATGTCTTTATTATAAGGCATCCGTGAGAGAAAGTCAAGAAGGGAAGGGAAGAAAAATGTCAGGAGCACCTTTAATTTATCAGGCAATTCCAAAAGTGATGGAGGAA